>CAZYOX010000295.1:0-5706 GCA_964649285.1 uncultured Bryobacterales bacterium
TCGAGCTTTCATCGCCTCAATTGATTATTTAGTTATTAGCCGGGCGTACAAACTGTGCTTATTGCCGAGCGGTCGGATATAAAAAGAGATCGAACGGTTATGTGTTCGCGGTCGCGACCGCGGCGTCTTGGGCGCCTACCCAGCTCGGAAGTCCCGGTCGCAGCGCGCTCAGTCTCTCAGGCTGCAATTGGGTTTAGGCGCCGCTTGGACACACGCTCGCGAAGGTCGTCGTGCGACAGGCGGCCCAGCCGTACAAATGCGTCCAGCGGCAACCCGGCTTGTCTGAGCCAGTGCTCCCGCAATGACGATAGTTCTTGACCTTGGCCAAACAAAAACGCGCGCGCCATGTCCCTCACCTCGGCGCGATGGCTGACGGCATCCGCTAGGGCCTGTTCAAACAAAGCGATGGCTAGGCGTTTCATGATGTGGCGTCTCCCTGTGCAAGCTAGATACGGATAACAGCTTGTCCGTTTCAGGTTTTTGGAGCCACAGGCGCTCTGTAACATCGCCCTCTGTTAGCCGATGCGAAAAGCAGAGGAATTCGCTTCTTCCAACCAGATAAAGGTCGGATCAAGTCTCCTAGAGGCTTCCGAAGAGGACGCCGGAGCCTAGTTGGGAGGCGACGATTGAGGCCATCCGCTCCGTTCGCCGGCAACAACTCTTGCAGACGGTCCGCAGACGTCTCGACTATCGTAGGCTAATGCCTCGATTGCTTTCGCTCGGGACGGCCTTGCCGCCCTTCCAGCTGAAAAGAGACGACGCCCGCTCGATCGCCGCTCAGGTTTTCGCGGACCATCCGCATATCGGCCGCCTGTTGGCCGTGTTCGACTCGAGCGGCATCGACCAACGCTATTTCACGACGCCGCCTGAATGGTTCTTGGCTAAGCACGCCCCCGAAAGCGTGAATCGCGCTTACATCGAGAGTGCGACGGATCTGAGTGAGTTTGCCGTCCGCCAAGCGCTGGCGCGCAGTTCGCTGACCCCGGCGGATATCGACTATCTGGTCTACGTCAACACGACCGGTCTAGCCACGCCTTCGATTGACGCCCGGTTGATGAATCGCTTGGGCTGTCGTCTCGATGCCGCCCATATCCCTGTATGGGGCCGCGGTTGCGCCGGCGGCGCGGCCGGCATCGCCCATGTCAACGATTACCTTCGCGGCAAGCCGAATGGCGTGGCGGTTATCGTCGCCGCAGAGTTCTGCGGACTGACCTTCCTGCCCGACGACCTCTCCAAGAGCAACATCGTGGCATCGGCTCTATTCGGCGACGGTGTCGGTGCAGCAGTCGTCGCCGGCGACCATGTCGATAGACCCGGTCTGGAGATAATTCAGACGCGCTCCCGTCTGTTTCCCGATTCGCTCGACATCATGGGTTGGAACATCACCTCGCGCGGGCTGCAGGTTGTCTTCAACCGGCGCATCCCCGAAATCGTGCGCCGGCACGCGGCGGAAGATCTAGACGCGCTGTTACAATCCGCCAGCGTCGGCCGCGGCGACGTTGTCGAGTATCTCTATCATCCGGGCGGCCCCAAGGTGCTCGATTCGTATCTGGAGGCGTACGAATTGAACGGCGATGCAATGCGAATATCCAAGACGATCTTGAAAGACTGCGGCAATATGTCGTCGGCGACGCTGTTGTTCGTGCTCGAGCGATTCTTCGTCGATCAGAATCGCGCCACCAACGGGTATGCCGTGGCCTCGGCCTTAGGGCCGGGCTTCTGCTCGGAGTCTTTGCTGCTGAAGCTGAGTTGACGTTACTGGCGAGCCGCTTCGATAAGCGCTTCCATGTGACGGATGTATCGCTCAAGCGCCTTACGGCCTTCCTTCGTCAAGGCGTACTCAGTGCGCGGGACTCGTCCGGCGAAGGTCTTGTTGCATTCCACGTAGCCGGCTTCCTCCAGCTTGCGCGAATGCACGCTGAGGTTGCCGTCGGTGACGTCGAGCAGCCGCTTGAGTTCCGCGAAGCTTTGCGGACCGCCGCCAGCCAGCGCGCTCACGATCGCCAGCCGTGTACGTTCGTGAATCAGCCGGTCCAGTTGGAGGGCTTGCGAGCCTGCCCCCACGGCCGGCTCGGGCTTTTTGTGGATCGGCGGATCTGCCTTGGCTAAGTTGGATTTAACCGCCATGCCGCCTCGCGATGAACGCTCCGAACAGAACATGCAATCCGCCGAAACCGGCTGCCAACCATCCGTTTGACCAGCCGGCCGGAGTGAAGAACGCCGCTACGCCGATCGCTGCAAAGCAACTGCCCATAATCGGCACCACGCGCACGGAGTATGCTCCCGCCGCCATCACCCCCACGCCATAGAGCAGTAGCCATACGCCAGGAATCAATTGCCATTGGTTCGCATTCGCCAATACGCCCGTCAACAGCGCCCCCGCACCTAACGGCGGCACAAGCCCAAAGCCGAACTTGCGCAACGAACCCTCCGACGAAGGCGCTCGTCTTAGTTTGAGCACGATGGCTCCGGCGGCGATCGAGACCGCCACAACAGCGGCGATCAACCAAACGCGCAGCCAGGCCGACGGATCCGTTTGCGGCTCCGCCACTGCGGCAAATCCTAACGCTACGACGCCCATAGCGGCCGTACCCCAACCAGGGACGCCAGTGAAGACCGCCGAACGCTCCATCGTGTCGCGAATGAACGCGAGGTTGTCCATCGCCTTGCTGTGCAGCAAGATAGGCTGGTCCCGGACAGGCTTGGGCGCGATTGACGCCATGCTGCGATCCTACGTCTCTTTGCCTAATCTGTCAAATGCGATGAAGAGCTTTACCAAGCCAAGTACGGAGCGGCAGCCCAATAGCGTGGCCCAAGGTGAGAATGCGTTCACCCTGGGCCCGTACGCTCCTTAGCGCTAACGTGAGGCTTACGCTGCGCCGTCCAGCGAACCGATCAATTCTTCCAGCCGATCCATGCTTTCCGTCGCTCCCCACTCCATGCCGGAATAGAAGTGACCGTCCCGCGCCTGCTGCGACAGATACTTGATCGAGTTGGTCAGGATGGTTTGGCCGTCTTGCTCCACAAGCGTTACGGTTTCCGTTGATGGGTAGTCGCGGATTCCGTCAACGTCATAGATGAAGGTCTGCACGACGCGCTCAGGCTCCGCGATCTCCAAATAGTCTCCACGGAAGGGATGCACCTGGCCGTCGGGCGTACGCTGCACGAATCGATAAGAGCCGCCGACGCGAAAGTCGATTTCGCAGACAGTCAGTTCAAAATCTTTGCAACCCCACCAGTGGCGTACGTGCTCGGGCTGTGTCATGGCCTTGAAAACCAGGCTGCGCGGCGCGTGGAAGATCCGGCGCAGGATGACTTCCTTCTCCGAGGGAAGCGAGATAGTAAGCGCCGCCTCCTTGCCGCCGTTCTGGCCGGCGAGGTATTTGGCAAGACGCCCAACAGTCTCCAGACCGCCTTCGACAGCGCCGAACTTTTCGACCACGCGATCCTTTTCTTGCTTCGACGAGAAGACCGTGCGCATGGTCAGCTTCGTCTTGCCCGGGCCTGCTTCCTCGAACGTGACGGTCGTGTTGAAGCTGATCTGTTCGACGTCCCCATCGTCATCGTGCGTGTAGACGAGCCGTTCGGGTTCGACGACCGCGCTGAAAATGACGCGGTTCCGATAATCGCGCCCGTCTGGGCCGTGCATGATGAACCGCCAGACGCCGCCAGGTTGGAACTTCATCTCGTGCGTGGTGATGCTGAAACCATTCGGCCCAAACCAATGCGCCAGATGTTCGTGGCTGCTCCACGCTTGGAACACCAGTTTGCGCGGTGCGTTGAACACGCGGCTGACCACGATTTCTCGGTCGGCTGTCTGACTAGGGGTTATTGCTGTCGCCATTCTCTTCTTCCTTTGCTTGTAATTTTTCGAGATAGGTCTCGAGCCGATCGAAGCTCTCTTCCCAGAATTTGCGGTACTGCTCCAGCCACTCGGAAACGTCCTGGAGCGGGGCGGCGGCTAGCTTACAAGGCCGCCGTTGGGCCTGACGGCTGCGCGTAATCAGGCCAGCGCTCTCCAGCACCTTGAGGTGTTTCGTAACGGCCGGCTGCGTCATCTCAAACGGCGCGGCCAAGTCGGTGACCGACGTCTCGCCCAATGCCAACCGTGCCAGGATCGCCCGTCGCGTGGGGTCGGAGAGGGCGAAGAGGGTAGCGCTTAGAGAATCAAGAGCGGCCATAAATTACCAAATAGTTATATAACTGTTTGGCAATTTATTCCTTCCGCAGCGGGGTTGTCAACGAAAAAATCACTCGTTTGCGATCCTAGATAGAGGCGCTTCACGTAAAGCGTCAGTCCAGCGAAGCTAGAGAGGCGCGAGTGTCACACCACGAGGTCTTTACCTCCTCCACGACCGGCGGGCTACCCGTCGCCCCATCCATGGGGCCGACCTTGGAGTCGGCATCAGTAACCCGTAGCGGCCCGGTAGAAGGCAAACGGCTCCTGTTGCTTGTCGGCTTGGCGGCTCCTGTTGCGGTCGCGGCGGGTTTCGTGGCGCAAGGACTCACTCGGCTGATTGGGCTAATCACGAACTTCGCTTTCTATGGCCGTTGGTCGGCCTCGTTCGTTTCACCGGCCAATCACCAACTTGGCGGCTGGGTCGTCGCGGTTCCGGTTGTGGGTGGAGTCATTGTCGGGCTGATGGCCCGGTACGGGTCGAAGGCCATTCGCGGCCATGGCATTCCCGAAGCGATGGAGCAGGTACTGTTCAATCAAAGCCGAATCCCGCCCCGAATGACCTTCCTCAAGCCCCTGTCCTCGGCGATCGCCATCGGCACGGGCGGGCCGTTCGGCGCGGAAGGGCCGATCATTGCAACGGGCGGCGCCTTGGGCTCGCTCATGGGCCAGCTCATGAAGACAACAGCGGACGAGCGCAAGACTCTGCTCGCCGCCGGAGCCGCCGCCGGCATGTCCGCGACTTTCGGCAGTCCGATTTCGGCCGTGCTGCTTGCCGTGGAGTTGTTGCTGTTCGAGTATCGTGCCCGTTCGTTCATCCCGGTGGCTTTGGCGAGTACGATTGCCGCTGGAATCCGCATGGCGTTTAGCGGCTCCGAGCCGATCTTCGCGATGCCTGAATTGGCGCCCCCTAGCGGGGCCGCGATCTTCGGTTACATCGTGTTGGGAGCGGTGATCGGCGTGGCGGCGGTTTGGGTTACGCGGGCCATCTATGCGATCGAAGACGGTTTTGAGCGCTTGCCGATCCATTGGATGTGGTGGCCAGCCTTAGGCGGCATCGCGGTTGGGGTCGTGGGCTACTTCGCGCCGCTGACGATGGGCGTGGGCTACGACAACATCGACAATATCCTGGGCGGATCGATCACCGGAACCGCCTTGATGATGCTGCTCACGATGAAGTTCATCTCCTGGAGCATTTCGCTTGGCAGCGGCACGTCCGGCGGAACACTGGCGCCTCTGTTTACCTTCGGCGGCGCGTTGGGCGCGCTGATTGGTGCGGTGAGCGTATCGCTGCTGCCTGGTCTGGGCATGAATCCCGAGATGGCGGCGCTGGTCGGCATGGCCTCCATCTTCGCCGGAGCCTCGCAGGCGTTGTTGGCGTCAGTCATTTTCGCTTTTGAGACGACGCTTCAGCCCTCTGGGCTGTTGCCGTTGTTGGGCGGCTGTTCGATGGCTTATCTCATCGCCCGGCTCATGATGAACAACTCGATCATGACCGAGAAGATCGCCCGCCGCGGCTTGCACATCAG
>CAZYOX010000296.1:0-5659 GCA_964649285.1 uncultured Bryobacterales bacterium
GCTTCGGCACCCTCGACGAACTGATGGAGATCCTCACGTTGGTCCAAACCAACAAGCTGCGCAAGCAGGTGCTGGTTATCGTCTACGCTCCCCAGTTTTGGAAGAAGGTGCTGAACCTTGAGGCGCTGGCCGAACTCGGCACGATCAGTCCCGAGGACGTCGACCTCTTCCAGTATGCCGAGACGGTCGACGAAGCCTATGAAAAGCTGACTTCGTGGCTGCAAAGCCGCTATCTACGCACCTAAAGGGTTCGTAACATTCTGGGGATAGCCGGTTTTGGGGCTAGGCCCCTCGCGAGGCCTATGATAAGCTTCGAGTGCCCTCACGGAGGTGCTGACCATGCTGCGTAAAGGATTGACCCTCCTTGCGATTTGCTTGACGGTCTCATTGGCTACCCAGGCGCAGGCTCCCGCAGGCGGCGGCGGGGCAAGCGGGGGCAACACCCGCGGAACCCCTGGGGGGACACCCGGCAGTCCGGGCGGCAACCCGGGCGGGGGCGGCAATAATGGCGGCTTCGGCCAACCGCGCCAACAACAGCCCCAGATGCGGATGGAACAACCTATTTTCCTTTCGGGCTCCGTGCTTCTCGCATCGGGAGAAACGCCGGTCGAGCCCGTCAGGATTGACCGTGTTTGCGGTATGGAGAGGATCCCGGAGGGCTATACCGATTCCAAGGGACGATTCAGCTTTCAGGTTGGACAAAATCGACAGTTCGCGGCAATGGACGCGTCCATCAGCGGTCAACGAGATACGTCTGGTTTCGGCGGGGAATTCGGCGCTCTCTCCAGCATGGGCCCCGATACCGGCGTCGATCTTAGCGGCTGCCAACTCGAAGCGAATGCCCCCGGCTACCGTTCCGATCCGATCATTCTGACTCGACGCCGCAGCATGGATCGCAGCGAGGTCGGGACGATCATCCTCACTCCCCTGAACGGAGTTCAGGCGGCCGTCGTCAGCGCCACGTCGCTAGCCGCCCCGAAAAAGGCAAGATCCTCCTTTGAGAAGGGTATTAAGGAACTGAGCAAAGGTTCTTCCGCCAGACTCGATAGAGCCATGGAAGATTTGCAAGAGGCAGTCAACGAGTATCCCGCGTACGCAGCCGCATGGACCACCCTCGGAATGGCCAAGGCGCAAACCGGCGATGCCGACGGCGCTATTGCCGCCCTCGAAAAGGCCCTAGAAGCCGATCAGCGCTACCTTCGCCCCTACGAGCCTCTGGTTCGCCTATACATGGACAAGAGCGAGTGGGAGCGCGCGGCGGAGCTAACCAAGTTTGCTGTTAGCGTTAATCCAGCCGATACAAAGATGCGCTGGTACCGATTGGTCGCGACGTTCGAGACGGGTCAGGATGACGAGGCCATCGCTCAAATAGGCGAGATTCAAAAAGACGCCGAAGGCGCCAAGCAATTTCCGCAGACGCACCACATCCTTGGTCTGATCTATGCCAAGCGCGGACAGTTCAGCGAGGCCGCCGAAGCGTACAATCGGTATCTAGAACTGGATCCCAACGCACGGGCTGCCCAAACGATTAAGAAGCAACTCAACGAATGGGCGCAACTCGGCGTCCTCTAGTTCTTGCCGGGTACTTTGTTAAGCCACTCGTCGTCGGCCGAGTTAATCTTGATCTCTGCCCTGATAGCGTCCAGCCGCTGCATCAACTTGGCGTTCGACAATGCCTTCTCAAGTTCCGCGCTAACTTCCGCAAATGGACGCGTGCGCTTGTCGGTCACCCGAAACACGTAGTAACGCGCATTGTCCTTGACTGGCTCGGACGTATCGCCGACGCCCATCGCGAAGACCGCCTTCTTTATGGCAGGAGAAAGCGGATCGGCGGGTTTGAAGAAACCCAAGTCGCCTCCCTTCTGGGCGGAAGCTGGATCGTCGGAGTTCTCGCGGGCTAGTTGCTCAAAATCGGCCCCCGCTGCGGCCTGGGCGGCAAGGCTCTTCGCTTTTTCTAGCGCCGCACTCTCCAGGACAACCGGCTTGCCTTGCTTCTCGGCCATCTCCGGCACGGGCGAGAAATTGATGTAGATCGCCGAAACGCGCGTTTCTTGAAACTGGTTCGGGTTCGCGTCGTAGAACGCCTGCTTTTCTTCGTCGCTAATCTTCATCGACGAACTGATCATCTGCAGATAGCTGTTACCCAAGAAGCTCGTCTCGTTGAACTTCTGCTGCGTACGGTACGGCTCCTTCTCCATCACGCCTTCTTCTTTGGCCTTCGCCGCCAGAGCTTGCAGGAACCCGAACGATTCCAAAAAGCTCTTATTCGTCATGTTTTGGGTTTGCGAGCGGAACTCCGGCGGTAAGTAGCGCCGCAACCGGTCTACCTCCTCCCGCGTGTACTCCACGCCCGAAACGGAAATAACGACTTGATCCTGGGCCGGCGGGACCTCAGTCACGCCAACTTGGATCTGCGCGGGCAAAGAGGACCCAAGTCCGGCGACCAAGCCAAGAATCGTAACGAACTGTTTTGTTTTCATGCAGTTATTGAGAGTCTAGCACGGCCCGACGCGATAGAAAAACCGCTGCCCATTACTGCTCAGACGGGTAATACCCCTCTCTGGTTTGGGCTTCGAGACGCTTGTTCTTCAGCTTCAGTTCAATCTTGCGGAATCCGGGCTCGGAGAGATCGCGCTTCGGCGTGTAGCCGATCGCATACTGATTGCGGACGACGTTGTTGATGTCGTCGAAGATTTGGTCGAGCGATTGCTTGCGCTTGACCTCATACGTTTCTCCGCCGGTGCTTCTCGACAGCTGCCTCAGGTCGCCGCGGCCGCCTCCGATGACCGCCGCTCCTTGGTAGAAGCGCGGGTCGTAGTAGCGAACCGAGAAGATGATCGCATCGGCGCGCTGGGCCGCTTCGATCGCCTCGTCAATATCCACCTTGCTGCCATAGTCGTAGCCGTCGGTCACCAAAACAAGGGCCTTTCGGCCAACCTGACCCTTCAGCATTTCATCCGAGGCCAAGTAAATCCCGTCGAACATGGCGGTACCGACCGGCTTGCCGTTCTGCGGTACAGTACCCGGCGTAACGACTCCTCCGGTGGCGCCTTGCACTTCGAGCCTCTCCAGCCCGTCTTGCAACAAGGGCTTAGCCGCCGTGAGGTCTTGCAACAGTTCGACATCAATGTCGAAGCTCATCAAAAACGCCAGATCCTTCTCGATGCGCAGAACCTTGTCGAAGAATCGGTAACCCGCCGATCGCTCATCGAAGATTAAGTTTTGCTGGCTGACCGATGTGTCGACCAGCAGACCGATCGTCAGCGGCAGATCCGCCTGACTGCTGAAGTACTTGATCTCTTGCAGGACGCCGTCTTCGTACAATTCGAAGTCATCCCTGGAAAGATTGCTGACCAAGACGCCGTCCTTATCCCGTACCGTGGCCAAGATATTGACCACGTCCACATCGACGCTGATTACCGTATCCTGCGGTTCGTCTTGCGCGTACGCAGGCCACGACAGCGCAAATGCCGCAAAGGCCAACCACGGTTTGAGGGTCATAGACATCTGATGGACGCCCGGCGCCCCCCGAAAGTTGCGCGGTAAGGGAAACTAGAGCCGTCCTGATCGTGCGTCCCCAAGGCAAGTCCCGCCGCCGAACGCGGAACTACTGCACTCCGGCCTTGATTCCCACACCGCCGGCGGCAGCCTCCACGAACTCACCGTCGCGCAACGTATGGACGCCGTTGACAAACACGTGGCGGAAGCCCGACGAATAGCGTGCCGGATCTTCATACGTCGCCTCATCAATTACCGTTGCCGGATCGAAGACGACGATGTCTGCGTCGGCGCCGACCTCAATGCGGCCCTTGCGAGCCATCATCGGGGCCCGCTTCTCCAGGCGCTGCGCCGGTTGAATCGTCATCTTCGCCAGGGCCTCGTTCAGGGTCAGCGCCTTTTCTTCGCGAACATAGCGCCCCAACACCCGAGCGAACGTACCGAATGTTCGCGGATGCGCCTTGCCATTAGTAAGCCACATGCCGTCGGAGGCGATCATCGTCATCGGGTGCGCGACGAGCGCCTTCACGGTCTCGAGGCTATACGTCGCCGGCGAAATAATCGTGCCGCCCATAGCGCGGTATTTAGCGAAGCTCTCGCGGTTGAGCGATTCCCCTGTTTCGACCCAGGTGAAGCCCGCGAATCTCTCAGGCGTGTAGGTCTCCCAGGCATCGTATTGGTGCGAGTCGATCGCCGTCGAACCGCGGTTGTAGGGGTAACACTCCGTCGTTACGTCCAATCCCCGGTCGCGCGCGGCTTGGATGCGTTCGAGGTATTGCAGGGCGCGGTCGCCGCCGCTGGAGTTGACATGCACTATATGCAATGACGCTCCTGTCGCTTCCGCCGCTGCGAAGACTTCATCGAGATTCGAGAAGTCGCCGGGATCGGCTCGGATGTGGACGTGGGCTGTTGCACCGGCGCGGGCGGCGGCCGCGAAGGCCGCGTTCAGCTCTTCCGCAGTGACTCCCGGCGTATAGACGATGCCGAACCCGACGCCGACCGCCCCTTCGTTGAGGCCAGTCTCAATGCGTTCCACGGTGGCGGCGATCTCTTCCGCGTTGGCTGGTTCGTGGCTGGTATCGTTCGCCGCCAAGCCGGTGTTCTTGCCGAACATGACGATGTTGCGGGAATAGGGATGGGACGCCGCGGCGCCGAAGTTGACCGGCGTTACTCCTTCGCGTTCGGCATACCACTCGGCAACGTTCTCGACGCCGATCTCGAGTTCCAGAGACGATGTGACGCCGTCATAAATTTGGGCGCGATAGTTGGCCGGCTCATCGCCATGGCGGTGCAGATCGATGAATCCGGGAGCGACGACTAGGCCGGAGACGTCAAGCTCCGTAGCGCCTTGCAACTCCGCCTCGGTAACGGCCGCGATTGCGCTCCCCTGAATGCCGACATTGCGGACGGCGTCCAACCCGGAAGCGGGATCGATGACTCGGCCTCCGGTAAGCACCACATCGTAGGTCGGCCCTTGGGCGCAGCCGAACAGCAATAAAGCCGGAACCAAGAACGAATGGATCGCGCGCATGAGCTAGATCATACCTCCGCGTGTCATGGCCAGAGCGACCCGTTTGCCGCCGTCTCTTGATTACGCCTTCTTGTCTGCGGCAGGCATCACCGTCCAGCGCGCACCAACGTTCGTGGTCCACTGAGTAGTGCGAAGCGTGGACACGGAGCGAGCTTCTACCGGACTTATCGATCGGGCCTCCGAAAAACTCGAGGCCGGCGCCCGCAGACTTACAAACCTTGGTAGGCTAGCCTCTCATGCCGCAAGAATTGCGTCTCGCTGTTGTTGGCCTCGGGCGTATCGGTAAGATCCACGCCCTCCACGCTCATCGCTTGAGCGGCGCCGGGCGGGCCCGTCTGACGGCCCTCGTTGACCCCAACTTGCAGCTGGCTCGCCAGCTTGCGGCGGAGTTGGGCGGCGACCTGGCCGTATGTGCGTCCGTGGAGGAGTTGGCGGCGGCGAAGTGTGCCGATGCCGCGGTCGTCTCGACGCCCACCGGTATGCATCGCGAACATTCCCAAACGCTGATCGACGCCGGAATGCGGGTGTTGCTCGAAAAGCCGATGACCGACTCGCTCGCCGGAGACCGCGAGTTCACGGCGGAGTTGAATCGTAACGCTCCAAACGCCTTAATGCTTGCCTTCCAGCGCC
>CAZYOX010000297.1:0-5656 GCA_964649285.1 uncultured Bryobacterales bacterium
GCTTTCTTTGTCCTCCAGGAGGATTCTTCGCGTTCACCTATTCATCAAAACAGAGCCCAAGCCTGAAAAGACCGAGGTGGCTAGGCCGACCGGCGAATCGGTACGAAACGGACCCGAAGTATCCCACAGCTTACGCTGTGGGCCGTTAATCCCGTCGCCCCTTTGGGGCTTGCACCCGTCTGCTACCCTGCGATCAGCAAGGCCTGCTCTTCGAGCGGGCCTTTCGCTTTTCCAACACGCCATGCCCAACACTCCGCCTTTTGACCGCCTGACGCGCACCCAGCGTATCGCCGTGATCTCTATCGTCTCCGGCGAATCGCCCAGCGAGACTGCCCAGCGCGTTCGAGTCACCACCCGCACCATACGGAATTGGCACAAGCTTCCCGACTTCCAAGAGGCTCTCGCCGATGCCAGCCGTGATTTCTTCGCCGCCTGCCGCTCCCACCTGAATACGTCGCTCGCCGTCGCCTTTCATACTGTGATGCACACCGCCGGCAACTCTTTCAGCGAAACTGAACGCCTCAAGGCCTCCCTCTTCCTGCTCGACCGCGTCGGTCACAGCGCTATGACCGCCGTCATGCCGCTAGAAAACGACACAACGCAAACCAAATCAACCATTTAGCCACGAAATATCCGCGGAAAGAAACAGAAATGAGCGGAATCCCAAGGAAATCAGGAGAAATCGGCAGCGCCCAAACGGAACTCTACGGAAGCCGGCAGAAGCGCGCGGAAACGCTCTACCGCACGCGTTTGCGGAAGAGTCTGCGGGCTTCGTCGCGGAAGCGCCAGTCGTCGGTTAGGGACATAACGCGTCGGAAGCAAGATTGCGCCGATTGGCGTTTGCCTAATGCGTCGAAAATCTTGCCCAGCTCGATATACGCTCGAACCCGAGCATTGGCGGTTTCGGCTTCTTCGACGGCGCGCTCCAATAAAGCCTGAGCGGCGGCGGCGTCTCCGCTGTTGCGCCGCTGCAGGGCTTCTTGGATGAGGGCCGACGCGGGGTCCGGTGCCGCGAACTTCATGGCTATGAACCGATGCGGTGGAGTTTAATCAGATCCGTATGACCGCCCACTGTCAGCGGCGTGCCGGCGACCAAGACAATCAAGTCTCCGGGCACGACCCACTTGTACTCTTGCAGCATCGAGTCGACCAACTGCACGAGCTCGCCGAGTTCGGTCACGTCGCGGATCTGCTTGGAGCGCACGCCCCAGAGCAACTTGAGACGGCGGCAGACATCGAGATTTCTCGAAAACGCGGCGATCGAGCAGCTTGGGTGGTGCTTGGAAACGAGCTGCGCCGTGTACCCGGATTCGGTGTAGACGACGATGTAGCGGGCGCCGAGCTTTTCGGCCAGACGCGAGGCGCTGAAGGCTACCTCGACGGAAAACTCGTCCTCTACGCGAGGCGTCGGGCCGAGTTGCAGATTGACGCCTTGGGAGTACGCCTCGGCGGTCTTGATGATCTGCGACATCATGCGGACGGCCTCGACAGGGAACTTTCCGCTGGCGGTCTCGGCCGAGAGCATCAGTGCGTCGGAGCGGTCGAATACGGCGTTGGCCACGTCGCTGGCCTCGGCGCGGGTCGGCGTCGGGCTGGTGATCATGCTTTCGAGCATTTGCGTCGCGGTGATGACCGGTTTGCGCCAGCGGGCGGCAGCCTCGATGATTTGCTTCTGAGCGACGGGCACTTGCCAGGGGTTCAGTTCGACTCCGAGATCGCCTCGGGCGACCATGACGCCGTCGGCGACTTCGAGGATGGATTCGAGATTATCGAGCGCCTGCGGCTTTTCGATTTTGGCGATCACCTTCGCAGTGGAGTCCGCCCAGCCGATGAGGTTCTTGGCGAGTTGGACGTCCTTGGCGGTTCTCACGAACGATTGGGCGATGTACTCGACGCCTTGGGAGAGGGCGAAGCGCAGGTCTTCCTTGTCCTTCTCGGTGATCGAGGGCAGGGACATGTCGGCCCCGGGCACATTGACGCCTTTGCGTTGCCCGAGTTCGCCGTCGTTCATGACGCGGCAGACGACATCGTCGCCTTCCAGCCGGACGACTTCCAGTTGCACGCTGCCGTCAGCTAACAGCACGCGATGGCCGGGCGTTACGTCTTGGGCGAGCGTGTGATAGTCAATGGAGACGCGGTCGGCGGCGCCGAGCATTTCCTCGGGCGTTAGCGTCAGTTCTTGTCCTTCACGGAGCGGCAGGGGCTTGCCTCCCTCTAGCTTCCCGGTTCGAACTTTGGGACCCTGCAGGTCGGCGACGATCGGCACGCCTCGGTCGCGAACCTTGGCGGCGGCGCGGACACGGGCGATGCTGGCGGCGTGCTGTTCGTGGGTCCCGTGGGAGAAATTCAGCCGTACGGCATTCATCCCCGCGTCCAAGAGCGCGGCGATCATTTCGGGGGTGTCGGACGCCGGTCCGAGAGTACAAAGAATTTTGGTCTTACGCATGGACGTGGACTGCTGTTTCCGCCGGCGAGGCCGGCTTTCCACCGAGGAAGGTCTTATCGTGAGCATCTAAAGAAACCGCTGGGCCAGCTTTTCCAGCGACGCCGCCAAGTCCAGGTCCTTCTTCGTGATTCCGGCTGCGTCGTGGGTCGTCAGATCCACAACTACCGTGCCATAAACGTTAGACCACTCGGGATGATGATTCATCCGTTCGATGGCGGTAGCGGACGCTGCCATGAAGCCGAATGCCAAGGTGAAATCGTCGAATTGATATTCGCGATGCAGTTTACCGTTGGACAGGCTCCAACCGGGGAGGTTCGCCAGAGCGGTCTGGACCTCGGCTGCGGAGAGCTTAAGGATCATACTGTATCTTAGCGCGGCGCAACGAGGCCTCCGTTACGACTCTCACCTAGGGTTATTTGCTGAGTGACCCATTCAAGGCGAGCAACGTAACCTCTACCGTACACCTCCATGGTCATACGGTCTCTGGTTGTCTTGTTCTCGGCCGTTCTGGTCGGGATCTCCCCGGCCTGGCTCAACATGATTGCGTCGCTGTGGGGCGGGTCGGCGGGCGCGCATCTGCTGCCCTTCTCGCCATACTGGATCGCCGTTCCTGGCGCCGTCGCGATCGGCATATCGTGGGTCTTCGAGATGGGTTATCATCCGTTGCCGGAGGAGGCGTCCAAGGCTCCCGCGGGCGGATTCGATTGGATGAAGTCCAGAGTCGAATACGGCGATCGGCGAGCGCCCAGCGCAGAAAGAGCAGCCCCCGGCGCAGGTTCTGTTTGGTTCCGGCTTGAGACGGATTTCCAGGAACTTCTGCAATCCGGCGCCGACCTCGACGCCACATGGGAACGAACGAGCGCGTACGGCGAAGCTGCGGAGTCCTGGCGCGTCACTGGAGCCTCCGAGGGAGTACGCGTCGAAGAGAAATTCGTTGAGTTGGCTAATACCGCCGGGCGCATGTTGCTTGAAGGGACGGGTTACAAGCCTCCGCTTTCAGCCCCGACGGCGAGGCAGTCCATGCCGTTGGACCGTTGGCTGTGCGCTTTGCGAGACCGTGAGATTAAGACGGAAACTTGGGCCCCCGGTCAGGTCATGAACAACGGCGCGGTAGCTGGCCACGTCCATGGCGGGGCGATTCGACACGTCATTGCGGCGTCGGTAGAGATGTGCGTTCAGTTGACGCTTGAGGAGAGTCTGGGAGGCCAACCGGACATGGCGGTAAGCGACTAAGTTGAAAACCCGATCGGCAATCGTTACTCAAGTTCGGCCCTTCTTGGGTAGGTCGTTCTATAGTCCGCGAATTTGGGCCGTGGTGTAATCCAAGACAATGACTGCCCACAGCCAAGCTGCGGCCGCGACACAGGTCGCGACCGATCGTCACGTCGATGAATGGGCGGATCAAGAGCGGTTCAAGAACCGATTGGCAGTAGTCGGCGTATTGATTGCCGTCGGACTTGTCATCCGCGGAGGGCTCTCGCTGACCACTGTACCGGCCATGGCGGTGGCGGACGTCACCGCGCTGGCCCTGCTGTGGCGGCTATACAGTTTGATGCGAGTCGATCGGCTCCCGGCCGCTTGGCTCGAACCCTGTGCCTTTGCAACGGCTTTGTGCATTTTGGCCGGGACGGCGATCCGCATGCAGGTTGGCGGTCACTCGTTGGAAGTGGCTCCTTCTGTCGGCCTTCTGTTGGTCGCGCCGGCGGTGTTCGTGACGCCTGCTTGGTTCGTCGCCTTTGCGAGCGCACTGATCCCCAGTTGGTTGCTGGCGGCATATCCCAGGCTGAACGCGGAAGAACTGAAGATTACCGTCGTGTCGCTGTTGGTCGCCGCGGCGATCGGAAGAGTCTACGTGATGCTGCGGCGAACGCGGCACAAGAGAGAGTCGGAAGCGGCTAGCGCCGTCCAGGCGGCTCAGGCCCGCGTTTCGTTGGAAAAGCTCAGGTTGAACCAGGCCCTGGCCGGAGGACAAGTAGGCTACTGGCATTGGGACCTGAAGGCCGACAAGCTTTTCGTCTCGGAATATTGGGCGTCGATGTTGGGCTTCGCGGCGGCGGACATCAAGGACGATCCGGACGACTGGTTTACCCGCGTGCATCCCTATTACCTGGGCGATTTGCGGCAAGCCTTAGCGGCGCATCTTTACGGGAATACTCCACGGTTCGAATGCGACTATCGTATCCAGCACCGCGATGGGACTTACCGTTGGGCGCTGGTTCGCGGCGCGGCTGAGCGCGACGAGCGAGGCCAGCCGGTCTCCATCGCCGGCGTGCAGAGCGATGTCTCGGAATTGGTCAATACCGAAGCGCGAATTATCAACGAAGCGCTTAACGACAAATTGACCGGGCTGCCCAATCGGCGCGCTTTCATGGTGCGCCTGGAAAGAGCCGTTGAAAAGTTGAAGAGCAATCCGGGAACCCTCTTCGCCGTCGTCTTTCTCGACCTGGATCGCTTCAAGATCATCAACGACTCGATGGGGCATTTGGTCGGCGATCAACTGTTGGCATCCGTCGCCAAGCGATTGTCGAGCTGCCAGCGCCAAGGCGATCTCGTGGCTCGCTTCGGCGGCGACGAGTTTGTGGCGCTGCTCGATAATTTGCGCGACAAAGAGGACGCCATCAACGTGGCTAAGCGCGTCCGCGACGCGTTGCACCAGCCGTTCCAGATCGGCGATCACGAAGTCATCAGCGGCGGCAGCATCGGCATTGCCTTCTCGCACTCAAGAATCGAAAAAGCGGATGACATGCTGCGCAACGCCGACACGGCGATGTACCACGTCAAGACATCCAACAAGGGGAGTCTGGCGGTCTTCAACTCCGAGATGTACACGCGCGCCATGCATCTGTGCCAGCTACAAACCGATCTTTCGGGCGCGCTCGATCGGGACGAACTGCTGGTGGACTATCAGCCAATCTTCTCCTTGCATACAGAGGGCATCGTCGGCGCTGAAGCACTGCTTCGTTGGAGGCGGTCAGACGTGGAGATCGTCGCGCCCGGCGACTTTATCGCGATTGCCGAGGAGATGGGGCTCATTGAGCATATTGGCGAGTGGGCGTTGCGCAAAGGCTGCGCGCAGAGCGCGGCGTGGCTCGAGGCCGGTCTCAGACCCATCAAAATGGCGGTGAATCTGTCGGCCAAACAACTGCAGAGCGGCCACTTTATACAGATCGTCGAGCGCGCTCTTGACGACTTTCATCTCAAGCCCGACAT
>CAZYOX010000298.1:0-5635 GCA_964649285.1 uncultured Bryobacterales bacterium
ATCGCCGCGTCCCCAGATGGCCGTATTGCTCTCAAACGAGTTACGGCCCCAAATCGCGGTGAATCCGTCCGTGCCGCTACGACCCCAGATTGCAGTGCGGCCCCAAATCGCTGTGCGGCCCCAGATAGCTGTGCGGCCCCAAATCGCTGTGCGGCCCCAGATAGCTGTGCGGCCCCAAATCGCCGTCTCGTCCTCGATGACGTTGCGGCCCCAGATAGCGGTCTCGCTCAGGGTATCTCCGCGCCCCCAAATGGCGGTCTCGCCAGACGCATCACCGCGTCCCCAGATTGCCGTCTCGCCCGAGGCGTCGCCGCGACCCCAAATGGCGGTCTCGCCAGACGCGCCTCCGCGACCCCAGATAGCGGTTTCGCCGGAAGCGTCGCCGCGGCCCCAGATCGCTGTTTCACGCTCAACCGCGCTGCGACCCCAAATAGCCGTTTGGCTATAAACGAGGCGGAACTCGCCAGAGTCTCCATCGAAGGCTAGGGAAGGCGACTCGGCAGTCATCCTCGGATCCACGACCGTGGCGTCATGGAGGGCCGCCCATATGTCGAGGTAGCCCGCCCCGATCGTGAAAATGTCGTTCTGGATCACGAACGACTCATTTGTATCGGGGTCGTAAACATCGGTCGTTTCCGGAAAATCAGTGGTGGCCGTCTTCATCAGGCGGGCCTTGATCGTGTCCGGGCTCAAGGTCGGATCTTGTTGCAGCATCAAGGCAGCCGCGCCGGCAACTACCGGAGCCGCCATGCTCGTGCCGCTCAGTTGCATATAGTCGCTTTGCAGTCCAAAAAGCCCTAGCCGGCCGCGATTTCCGGGCGAAACGCCAGCCTGTACCAGTTCCGGATGTTCGCTTGGCAACAAGCCGTCTCCGATAGTCGAAAGCACACGGTTGCCCGGCGCGACCAGATCGGGCTTCAGCACGTAGTCCAGGATCGCCGGCCCCTTGGAGCTATACGTCGTCATCACATCGTCGGAACGCTCGGGAGTAGCCTTGGTGTTCATCGCGCCGACCGTGATCACGGAAGGAGCATTGCCGGGCGAGGTGATCGTGCCGTAACCGCCGTTGCCGACATCGTTCAAGCGGCCATAGTTGCCTGCCGCGACGACGACGACGATGCCTGCGTCCCAGGCGCTCTTGACAGCGGCGCATAGGGGGTCGTCTTGCCAACTCTCCAGAATGGGCCGGCCCAGCGAGAGGTTGATGATGCGAATGTTGTAGAGATCTTTCATGGCGATGGCGTCGCCAATCGCTTCGATGACGTCACTCTCTCTGCCGTAGCCATTTTCGTCGAGCACACGAAGGTTGATGAGGTGCGCTCCCGGAGCGATGCCGCCGCTGCTCGCGTCTTTATTTAGGCCTTCGCCAACGATGATTCCCGCAATGTGCGTGCCGTGGCCGTGGCCATCAGCGCCGAAATCCTCAGCATTGACGTAATCCTTGGTATAGGCGACGCGAGTGGGCAAGTCCGCATGACGGTCAATACCGCTGTCAATCAGCGCGATGCCGACGCCCGCTCCGCTCCAGCCGTAGTCGTGGGCGACACTGGCGCCGGTGGCGGCCTCGACATTGGTCATGGCTGCCGATACTTCCGAGTCTTGCGAGATCCGTGCGACGCTAGGATCCTGCAACAGACTGTCGACTTCTTCGACCGGCACGCGAACAGACACTGCATTCGCCGCCCGTAGCGCCCGGATACTAGAGCCTCCACGCCGCTGGATTCGTTGGCGTAGCTCGGCGCTCGGCGCACCCTCGTATTGAACGATGACGTCGACCATGCCGGCAGCGCGCGCCTCGGCCGCTCGGGCCAGACCACGTCGGTTGTCCGACCGCACCTGGGCCGCGCAAATGGCGGTCAGCGCGAGAGTTAAGCACACGAATCGCAACGAGTTCATGGAGCGGTCACATCCTGAAAAGACAGCTCAAGTATATCACGGCGTATTACTTCATATGTCTAATATTACTGATGCACGCAAACGGCTGAAAATAAGATGGTTACTAAGACTAGACGCTGCAAAATACGGCCCAACAAGGCAACAGCACCGGCTAGTGGTAGTATTCCATGTCACTTAAATAGGAATACGACTCAGCACCGGTGAACCGCCTTAGGTCCATCGCGGACCTTAAGAGCGCGCCGGGTTGATACGCCTTATTGCTGCCTTGCGGGATCGCTGGGCATACTCACACCTGTGGTCGTGTTTTCTTGGCGGAGCCTGCTCCGATGACCGGTCGCGCGGGCGCGGCCACTCGATGAATCTCGACTCCGATAGAGCGCCAACTATCCGCGTTGAGGGTCCGGCGGCGCCAGGTCAGGGGCAGTGACTAGAGCAGCACAAGCATACCTGTTTGCCGTCATCTTCGGAGGAATATTCGGCGTCTGGCACGCCTGGACCCGTGCGGACGGCTTCGATTTCTGGGCGGCCGTAGCCTATTCGCTAATCATCGGCGCCGTCAGTCTTCTTAAGGTCCCGTTGCCCGGCGTCATTAGCTCGCTGTCGGTCGGGTTCGTATTCAAACTCGTCGCGATTGTGCAACTCAATGCCGTCGAGACCGTCGTCGCTTCGACAGCCGGCGTCGTTGCGCAGTCGTTCTGGCAGGCCGAGAAGAAACCCCGCCCGCACCAATTAGCGTTCAGCATTTGCTCCGTTTGGATCTCTATCCTGCTGGCGCAGTTAGTGTATTTGCGGTTCGAATCCTTAAGCGCCGAGCCGGCGCCTGCGCTGATTACGGCAGCAGCGGTCTACTTCCTGGCCAACACCTGGATTGTGACTGGCATCATCACCTTGACGGAGGAGAAGTCCCCATTAGCGATCTGGCGCGAGTGTTTCTTCTGGTCCTTCCCCTACTACTTGATGGGCGGCGGCTTGGCCAGCATGGTCGTGCTGTGTCTGCGGGCCGCGGGCCGCATGTCGGCGCTCTTTATCATTCCGCTCATCTACTTGATTCACCGCTCCTACCGGCACTACATGGAGCGCTTGGAATCCCAGCGGGATCATGCGGAAGACCTGGCGGCGCTGCATCTTCGCACGATTGAAACCTTGGCGCTGGCGATTGAGGCCAAAGACCAAACAACGCACGATCACTTGCAACGGGTACGGATCTACGCGGAAGAAATCGGAAAGGAGTTGGGCCTCTCCGAGGACGAAATGCAAGCTTTGCAGGCGGCGTCGCTGTTGCACGACATCGGGAAGCTGGCCGTTCCGGAGCACATCATCTGCAAGCCGGGAAAACTGACGAAGGAAGAGTTCGAGAAAGTCAAGATTCACCCTGTCGTCGGCGCGGACATTCTCAAACGCGTTGAGTTTCCCTACCCCGTGGTGCCGATCGTCCGCTCTCATCACGAGAAGTGGGACGGCACCGGGTATCCGGATGGGCTCAAGGGCGAGGAGATCCCAATTGGGGCGCGCATTCTGTCGGCTGTGGATTGTCTGGACGCCCTGGCGTCGGATCGTCAATACCGGCGGGCCTTGCCGCTCGACGAAGCGATTCAAGTCGTTATCCAATCGTCGGGCACGGCATACGACCCCAAGATCGTGGATATCCTGCAACGGCGGTATGTGGAGCTTGAAGCTCTTGCGACCCACGCCGAGCAGGGCGAGGGTCTCGACACAAACATCGTTGTCGAGCGAGGAGATGCGCCGGGGGCCGGATTTGCGGAGTCCGCTCCGGCCTGGTCGTCCATTCGTTCAGCTCATCTTGAGGCTCAAGTCTATCTGGACTGGACGCGACACCTGGGCAACTATCTCAACTTGGACGAGATTCTCGATACGGCCGTAGTCGGTCTGCGCAAGCTGGTTCCCTATGATTGCATCGCCGTATACATTCGCCAGGGCGACCATCTGGAGCCGGCATACGTAGATGGCGTGGACAGCAAACTGTTTTCTTCTCTCAGAATTCCCATGGGCGACGGTCTTTCCGGCTGGGTCGCCGAGAACGACAAGACCATCCTCAACGGCAGCGCGGCAGTGGAAGCAGTTTGCGCGACGGGGCCGCTGACGATCACTACCTTGCGATCGGCTCTGGCCGCGCCCTTGGAGGGAACTTCAGGCGTGATCGGAGTCGTGGCGCTCTACGGGCTCGAATCGGCGCCATTCTCCAGCGAGCATCTGCGAGTTCTCCTTGGTTTGAGCTCGCGCTTGGGCTTGGTCGTGGAAAACGCGATCAAGTATCGCGATGCGCAACGGTCAGCCACGAATGATTATCTGACCGGACTGCCGAATGCCCGCGCGCTCTTTGCATTTGTGGATCGCGAGTTGGTCCGGGCGCAGCAGGAGGAGAGTAATTTCTCGTTGCTCGTTTGCGATTTGAACGATTTCAAGAAGGTCAACGACCGCCTAGGCCATATGGAAGGCAATCGTGTTCTGCGGGCCGTCGCGGAAGCCCTACAGACGAGTTGTCGACAGCATGATCATGTAGGACGCATGGGCGGGGACGAATTCGTCATGGTTCTGCCTATGTCGTCGCGTGAGGAGGTCAGCAGCCGTATCGGCGCAATCAAGCAGACGATCAGCGAGATCGGCTCTGACGTTTCCGTCGCGGTTGGCGCTGCGTTCTACCCCGATGACGGAGCCACCACGGAAAGCCTGGTGGCGGCGGCGGATGTGCGCATGTACGAAGACAAGCGGAGCCGCGAGAAGGTCTCATTGGCTCGGCCCGAAGCAGCAGTCGCTCTAACGCACCGATGACCGAAGCGTGGAGGCGGCCCTATGGCAAAACGAACTATCTTCCGAGCGATTCGCCGCTTCGTGCTGCTGGCTGCGATGACTTTGGTTGCCGCGCTGGCTGCCGGTTGGTTAGTGGGCATTTCCCCTGGGGCGGGCATCGACGCTATGACGCTCGACGGGCGAATGAGCGACGAGAGCGTGGCTGCATTGCAACGGGATCGCGGCTTCGGCCCTTGGTTTGGCCGTCTATTGCGAGGCGACTTAGGTGAATCCAGCGCCTATGGACAGCCTGTTGTCGAGCTCATCCGCGAGCGCTTGCCGGAAACCGCAGGCTTGGTTGGAAGCGGGCTCCTGCTGGGCTGGGGAGCCGCAGTGGCAGCCCTACTCGCTGCTCTCGCCGCACGCTCGACTGTTGTGGACACCATTTTGGCGGGCCTTTCGGGAGCCACGATCTCGGTGCCGGCCGCCCTTCTTGGGCTTGTTTGTCTGCACGCACAACTGCCTGGCGCTCTGGCCATAGCCGTATTGCTGTTCCCGCAAGTCTTCGCTTATCTCAGAAATCTCACGGATCGCATCCTCGACGAGCCCCATGTACTGGCGGCGCAGGCCCGCGGTATACCGCGCCCCATAGTCATCGCGCGCCATGTATTGCTGCGCGCGGCGCCGACGGCGTTGAGCCTATTCGGCATCTCCATCAGCATCGCCTTAGGCGCGGCTGTGCCGGTCGAAGTGTTGTGCGACATGCCGGGTATCGGTCAACTCCTGTGGGAGGCAGCCCTTTCTCGCGATCTTCCGCTGATCGTGGCTCTAACGGCTGTCGTCGCGTTCGTCACCATATCGGCCAACGCTGCCGCGGACACGCTTGGCGCAGCGGCAGGAGCCCAAGTCGAATGACCGGCGTGCGCCTAGTCGCGGCGATTCTCCTGGCCGCAATCGTACTCTTTGTCCTGCCGGCCGAGTGGACAGCGCC
>CAZYOX010000299.1:0-5617 GCA_964649285.1 uncultured Bryobacterales bacterium
GTATGTCCTCGCGTTGCGCCTCGCCGACGATTTCACGCTCGATGACCAGCGGCCCCCGGTAGCCGATCGCTCGCAGCTTGGCGACGAAGCGGTCCATGCCGACCTCGCCCGCGCCAAGCGGAGTCTCGTGGCCCAGCCGGCCCGGCGCCGTTGGGCCAACACCGTCTTTGCAGTGGACTGTGACCACCCATTGGGCGACCGCTTCGAGAGCGTCGATCGGGTCTCCGCTGCCGTACATCACCATGTTGGCCGGGTCGAAGTTGACCTTCAGGTTGGGGCGGTCCACATCCAGGATGAACCGTTTCAGCTGCGCTGCTGACTCCTGACCCGTTTCGAGGGCGAAGGTCTGCCGATGTGAGGCGCAGTGATCGCACAGCCGGCGCACCAAGTCGCGCATCTCTGCGTAGCCGGAATCGCTCCGGTCGTGCGGTATCGCCCCGATGTGCGTTGCGAGACCGGGTATCGAGAGCTCCGCGGCAAGGTCGCTCACTTCGTAGGTCCTCTTTTCTCGTTCTGCGCGCGTCGCTTTGGGACCGTAGCCCACAGTCCTATCCACTGCGGCGACGTCTGCATAGCTCTCGCCGGTGAAAGCCACGACCGCGGTGACTGCCGTAATGTTGTTGGCCTTGAGCGCAGCGCCCCACGCCGCTCGACTACGTTCGCTCAAATCCGCGCCGCCGTGGATCGCCAATTGGCCGCACGAAAGGCCGAGAGAAGCCACGGACACGGCGATTTCCGCCGGCGACCTCTCTTCGCCCAATTCGCCGCCGGTCCAGAAGACGACGCCTACTTGTAGCGGTTCCAGTTGTTTCGTCATAGATCTCTCCCGACGCTCACGGGCTTCCCCGCGTTCTGGCGCGATGCATCCGCTGCGGCAGCGATGGCCACGGCATCCGCCGATTCCTCAGGCGGGCAAACGGCGGGCGCTTTGCCTGCGCGGCAGCCAGCAACAAAAGTCGCTAACTCCGCTGCGAACCCGTCTTGCTGCGCCAACTCGACGGCTTCGGAGGAACCATCGGCGCGGTGCAGCGTGAGCGCCCGGTCGCCGGAGCGAAAATCGAGCGTCCCCTCGTCGCAAACGAAAGTAAACTCCATCGAAAACGGATAGCTAGCCGGATGGTGCCAGCCGCCCGAAACGACCACGTCAGGCCCATCGGCGCCGTAGTCGAGCCTAGCTTCGATCAAATCAATGCCCTTGGCGGAATCCTCAACGCCCCTAGCCTCCACTCGGGATGGAACGCCGAGCAATTGGCGGCAGAAATCGAAATCATGAATCAGCAGATCCAGCACCGCGCCGCCGCTCTTTGACTTATCTCTGAGCCAGGGACTCCAAGCCGGGGCCGCACACTTGCGCCGCAGGAAGGCCGAGCGCAGTTCGCCGAGCGAATCGGAGCGAATCAGCCGCAGCGCTGCCGTGTAGTCCGGCCAGAAACGCAAGACATGGCCAACCATGAGGACCTTGCCACTTGCCGCGGCGGCCGCCAGCATCCGAAGGCAGTCCTTCAAATTCGTGGCCATCGGCTTCTCGACCAGCACATGCTTGCCTGCTTTGAGCGCCGCTGTAGCTTGCTCCGCATGCAAATAACTCGGGGTGCAAAGGTCGACGGCATCCACCGCCTCATCGGCGATCAGCTCTGCGAATGTCTCGTAGCGTTTGGCGTCGCCGAAGTTGATGGGCTCGTCGTGGCGCCCCAGATTGCCCGAGATGTTGCTCAACTCGCCGGTCAGCTTCGCCGCATCGCTGCTGACCACTGCGGCGAGCTCCGCGGCTGAAACGGATTGCCAAGCGCGTGCATGAGTCGCGCCCATGAACCCGAGGCCAACGATTCCGATACGCATGGCAGCCAATTATCCCGGCCGTCCTATAAGCCTGGCAACCTCGTGCCTTTGCGCAGAGCATTAGCGAGGGCGGTCACCTGACGGTCGATTAGATCGCGAGCCATCCGATACACCGCCACATGCTGCCCGATCGGGTCAGGAATATCCCAAATCAGGATGTCCTTCTTGTATTCGGGAATCACGGAGAGCACGCCGTGGCCGCTCATGTTTACGATGAGGTCGGCGGACTTCCAATCACACTTCGTCAGAGGCTGCGGTTGCTTTTCCCGGTCGAGCTGGATGCCGTTCTCCCGCAAACAGGAGAACGTCAGAGCCTGCACAATCGGCGCAGGGCCAAGACCGGCGCTGAATGCGTCGATCACATCCGCATGGCGCGCATTGGCGATAGCTTCCGCCATGGGACTGCGGCAGGAGTTGCCGATACAGACAAAAAGAACGCGGTGGCGTTTGGGTGTACTCATCCCGTCGACGTGGAAACCTTGTCCAAGAATAGCCGGTGAATCCGGCGGTCCGAGGTCAGTTCCGGATGGAACGTCGCTGCCAGCATATTCCCCTGTTCGACCAGAACCGGAGTTGCTTCGTCTTGAATTAACACACGCACGCTTTTGCCTAGCTTGCGGATGATCGGGGCGCGAATGAACATGGCCTCCAGATCGCCCGCTCCCGTTCGATCAAGGAACTCCTGCTCTGGTTGAAGCCGGCGAATCGAACTATCGACTTGCCGGCCGTAGGCGTTGCGCTCGATCTCGATATCGATAAAGCCGAAGGAGAACTGCTGAGGCGAGCTCACCACGCGAGCAGCCAGAATCGCACCCGCGCACGTGCCGAATATCGGTCGCGTTCTGGCGAAGTCCTTGAGGGGCTCCGCTAAACCGTCTTCGAGCAGCAGCTTGAGCATCGTCGTGCTCTCGCCGCCGGGCATGATCAAGCCGTCGACCGATCCGAGTTCGCTCGCGGTTCGCACTTGTCGTACATCCGCTCCAAGCCCACGCACCACGCGCTCGTGAGCGGCAAAATCGCCCTGTAAGGCGAGGACGCCGATCTGCATCGCTTAGACGCCGCGCGTGTGCATCAGCTCTTCCGCCGGGATCTTGGTGATATCTAGGCCCGGCATCGCGTCGCCCAGGTCCTCACAAGCTTCCAAGAGCTTCTGCGGGTCGTTGAAGTACGTGGCCGCCTTGACGATGGCGCGAGCCCGACGTTCCGGGTCCGAAGACTTAAAGATGCCAGAACCGACGAATACCGTCTGCGCGCCCAATTGCATGACCAACGCTGCATCAGCCGGGGTCGCAATGCCGCCCGCGGAGAAGTTCGGCACCGGCAATTCGCCATGATCGGCGACCCATTGCACCAACTCCAACGGCGCCTGCAGTTCCTTCGAGGCGACGACCAACTCGTCCTTGCCCTTCACCGTTAACTCGCGCATCTCCTTTTGGATCGTGCGCATATGGCGCACAGCTTCCACAATGTTGCCCGAGCCGGCTTCGCCCTTGGTGCGGATCATCGCGGCGCCTTCGGCGATACGCCGCAGCGCTTCGCCCAAGTTACGAGCGCCGCACACGAACGGCACCTTGAAGGGATGCTTCCAGACGTGGTTGACGT
This sequence comes from uncultured Bryobacterales bacterium, assembly GCA_964649285.1. Taxonomy (GTDB): domain Bacteria; phylum Acidobacteriota; class Terriglobia; order Bryobacterales; family UBA6623; genus CAMPKL01. Next base: position 3,442 of record CAZYOX010000299.1, read on the forward strand.
CGTCCGCCATTGTCAGCACCTCGCTCTCGTCGATGTAATCGACCTTGAGCGCTTCCAGGATACTGGCTTCCGCGAAGTGCCCGATACGGCATTTCGCCATGACGGGAATGCTGACGGTAGCCATGATCTCGCGAATCTTCGAGATCGGCGCCATGCGCGCCACGCCGCCTTCCTTGCGGATATCCGAGGGAACGCGCTCCAACGCCATCACAGCGTTAGCGCCCGCCTTCTCCGCGATCAACGCTTGCTCGGCGTTGGTGACGTCCATAATGACGCCGCCCTTTAGTTGTTCCGCTAGGCCGATCTTAAGGCGGAACTCGTCGGTGAGGTACATCGTAGGTCCTTCTCTCATCTCATAGTATCTTGCGGAGACGCCGCGGCCAACCAACTGGGAAACGCCTTAGCGGTATCGGCTCGACGCTACTTAAGGAAAGGCAGCATTTGCTTGAACTCAGCACGGCGGGCGTTGCCCAAGAGTTCGTAAATCGCCATCTCGGCCGATGAGATCACTACTCCCGCCGAGCGCATCCGTTCCAACCCTAGCAGGTGGCTTGACGCTGTCCGCGAGCCGACCGCATCCGCCGCCACATGCACATCAAAGCCTGCGGAAAGCCCGCCCAGAGCGGTTTGCAGGACGCAGATGTGCGACTCGACGCCTGCCAACAATAGCGATGCGCCTGCGGGCATTTGCTCGCGTACTGCGCTCAAGAACGGTTCGTCGCCAAAACAACTGAAACAAACTTTGTCGTACGTTTTTGCTGAAGTAGCTGCGGAAATTTGCGGCACGGTCGGCCCCAGTCCCTTCGCGTATTGCGTAGTCACGAAGGTCGGCAGGCTCAGAACCTTGGCCAGTTCCAGCAACTTGTGCGTGTTGGCCAATACCGCATCGGCGCCTTCGATCGCCGGCACGAGCTTCTCCTGTAGGTCAATCACGATCAGCGCCGTGGTCTCGGCATTGAGCAGCGAATCAACAGCCATCTAAAAACCTCTCACTCCCATATCCGCAGCCCAGAACAAGAAAAACAACACTCCGACTATGCCATTGGCCTGGAAGAACGCCGCATCGACCTTAGAGAAATCGTCAGCCGACACCAGGCTGTGCTCCCAGGCGAGCAACGCCGCCGTTACCGCCACGCCAGCGAGCGCGACCCAACCGAGATCGCTGAGGCGCCACAGCCAAAGCAACAGTCCGACCATCGCCAGGTGCAGCAGGCGAGACAGCAGCAGCGCCCGCGCTGCGCCAAGCGCCGCCGGAATCGAATGCAACCCTTGTTGCCGGTCGAACTCCAAATCCTGGCAGGCGTAAATGATGTCGAAGCCGCCCACCCACAGCATCACGGCAGCCGTCAGCAGAGTAATCGGCCAATCGAACGTACCGCGAATGGCGATCCACGCCGCCAGCGGCGCTATGCCTAAGGCCAATCCAAGAATTAGATGCGCTAACGCCGTGAAACGCTTCGCGTAGGAGTATCCGCAAACAACCGCCAAGGCCACTGGGCTCAGAGCCAGGCAAAGCGGATTGAGCATCGCCGACGCTCCGACGAACACCGTCGACCAAAAAACGATGAACCCCCAAGTGAAAGAGCGCGACACCTGACCGGCCGGAATCGCCCGCATACGCGTCCGTGGATTCTTGGCATCGATATCCGCATCAACAACGCGATTGAAGGCCATCGCCGCCGAGCGAGCGGCCACCATGGCGATCACGATCCAGAAGAACTTCGCAGCCAGCACGCTGGAGCTCAGGGCCTGGCCTCGCACGGCCAACAATGCGCCTGTCAGAGCGAAGGGCAGGGCGAAAATCGAGTGCTCGAACTTGATCATTTCGAGCACGACGCGCGTCTTGTGAAGGACTGCTTGCATTCGGGCGACGGTCAATCAGATAGCTAATAGGCCATCATATCGCCGCGCGGATTTTCACGAGATCAGCCTTGGCCTGCTCCTGCAGCGGACCAGGCGTATTCGCTGCTTCCGTCATCCACAGCAGCGCTTCGCGGATGTTGTCGCCTTGGCTGTCCAGTTGCGCGTAACAGACGCCCAAGTAGTATGCCAGCATGTTGTAGCGCTGCCCGCCTTCGGCTTTGATGACGTCTACCGCCTGCAGTAGATGCTTTCGGCCGGCGCGGTAGCCGTCAGCGCTGTTTCGTCCCGTCCAAGCCCGGCCGGCGGCGAAGTT
>CAZYOX010000300.1:0-5564 GCA_964649285.1 uncultured Bryobacterales bacterium
ACGGTAATGGCTCCCTTGCGTCCCGCCTGGGCGACAATCTTGGCCTCACGCTCGTGCTGCTTGGCGTTGAGAACTTCGTGTTTTACGCCCAGCTTGTTCAACAGTTTGGAAATTCTTTCGGATTTCTCAATCGAGACCGTGCCGACCAGAACGGGTTGTCCGGTCTCCTGGCATTCGCGAATTTCTTTCGCCGCGTTACGCCACTTTTCTTCCTCTGTGCGGTAGACGATGTCTCGGTACTCTTTGCGGATCAGCGGTCTGTTCGTCGGGATGATGACGACATCGAGGTTGTAAATCTTGCCGAACTCGGCCGCTTCGGTGTCGGCCGTGCCGGTCATGCCGGCAAGTTTGTCGTACATCCGGAAGAAGTTCTGGAAGGTGATCGTCGCCAGGGTCTGGTTTTCGCGCTCGATCTTAACGCGCTCTTTGGCTTCCACCGCTTGGTGCAAGCCGTCCGACCAGCGGCGGCCGGACATCAGGCGTCCCGTGAACTCGTCAACGATGATGACCTGGCCGTCTTTGACGACGTAGTCCTTATCCCTCTGGAACAGGACGTGGGCCTTGAGCGCCTGCTCGACGCAATGTTTCGTCTCGTAGTTGGTCAGCTCGTTAATGTTGTCGATGCCCAGGGCTTTCTCGACTTTCGCCTCGCCAACTTCCGTGAGGAAGACGGTACGGTGCTTCTCGTCGATGATGTAGTCGCCCGTGTAAGTCGTGTCGCGCGGTTCATTGCCCTCGATCACTTCGCCGCGTTCGAGCGCCGGAATCACCCGGTTGACCTTGTAGTACTTGTCCGTCGACTGTTCGCTGGGGCCGGAGATAATCAACGGCGTGCGCGCTTCATCGATCAAGATCGAGTCCACTTCGTCGACGATGGCGAAGTAGTGTTCGCGCTGAACGCAATCGTTCAGATCGAACTTCATGTTGTCGCGCAGGTAGTCGAACCCGAACTCGTTGTTCGTTCCGTAGGTGATGTCCGCGGCGTAGGCTTCCCGGCGCTGCTTGTCGCTCAGGTCGTGAACGATCACGCCGACGGTTAGGCCCAAGAACTTGTAGATCTTGCCCATCCACTCGGCATCGCGATGCGCCAGGTAGTCATTTACGGTCACGACGTGAACGCCCCTGCCGGCCAGGGCGTTCAGGTAAACCGCCAGGGTGGCGACCAACGTTTTACCTTCACCGGTCTTCATCTCGGCGATCTTGCCTTGATGCAGTACGATGCCGCCGATCAGCTGCACATCGTAGTGCCGCATCTTCAGCACGCGCTTGCCGGCCTCGCGGCAGACGGCGAAAGCTTCGGGTAAGATGTCGTCCAGAGATTCGCCGGCGGCGAGCCGAGCCTTTAATTCCGGAGTCTTGGCCTGCAGTTGTTCGTCGCTGAGCGCCGAAATAGAGGGCTCTAACTGGTTGATCTCGTCGACAATCGGCTGCAGCCGCTTAATCTCTCGATCGTGCGCGGTGCCAAAAACCTTGGCTAGTACGGTGTCAAGCATGAATATCGAATGCAGCGGGACGCTACCGTTGATTGTAGCGTAGGGCGCCCTTCCCGCCGGTCTGCTGCCATCGAAGGGTTTCTTCGAGGACGAATAGCCGTTAACCGTCGGTATAATCGCCTCAAGGGCTGGAGTTCGCTTGAAACGCAAGACCAACAAACAGGCCACGCAGGCCGTACACGCCGGCGACCGCAAGAAGCTGGGCGAATTTACGCCGACCACGACGCCGATTTACGCCACGTCGTCCTTCTTCTATGAGAGCTCCGAAGACCTCGAAATGGTCTTCAACGATGAGAAGGAGGGCAGCGTCTACTCCCGCTACGGCAACCCGACCGTCCGGGCCTTTGAAGACCAAGTGGCGGCGCTCGAGGGCGCCGACGTCGCCATGGCGACCGCCTCCGGCATGGCCGCCATTCACATGGCTCTGATGGGCGGCCTGCTCGACCGGCGCAAGTCGGTCGTCGCCGCCGATGTGCTTTATGGGCAAACGACGGCATTGCTCCAAAAGATCTTCGAGCCCTTTGGAGTTGAGACGCGCTATGCCGATCCCTGCGATCTGGCCGCCTTCGAGGCGACGGTCGCCAAGGCGCAGCCCGGCTGCATCCTTGTCGAAAGCATCTCCAATCCTTTGTTACGCGTCCCGGCGCTGGATCAAGTGGCGCAGATCGCCAAACGGTACGGCGCCCAGTTGATTGTCGATGCCACGTTCACGACTCCCGTTCTCTCTCGCCCCTTGGAATTAGGCGCCGACGTCGTGGTGCACTCCACCACGAAGTATCTCTCTGGACACGGCGACACGCTCGGCGGCATCATCCTCGCAAAGGAAGAGAGCTACCCGACCCTCAACTACCTGCGCAAGACCCTCGGTCCCAATGCCAGTCCCTTCGACTCCTACCTCTCGATGCGTGGCGTGAAGACGCTCTCGCTGCGGATGGAAAGGCAATGCCGTAACGCGGCGCTGGTGGCGCGCCAGCTTGCCGAGTGCAGCGCGATTGAGCGCGTGTACTTCCCGGGGAACCCCGACCACCCGGACTACGAGACCTGTGTGAGGCTATTCCCCGAGGGTCTCTTCGGCGCCATGGTCAGCTTTGACCTGGAGGGCGGCCGCGAACGCGTCTTAGCCTTCCTCGACGCGCTGGAAATGACCGTACCCGCAACCAGCTTGGGCGACGTTCACAGCCTGGCTCTCTACCCGGTCATGAGCTCGCACCGTGATGTGGCGCCTAAGCAGCGGCAGAGGCTTGGCATCGGCGACGGCCTCGTTCGCCTCTCGGTCGGCATCGAAGACCCTGACGACATCATTGGCGACATCTTGCAGGCCGTCGAACGCTCTCAAGAGGTGGTTGCGCAGCCGGCAACGGACCAGCATTCCGGCTCTTAATTTCGGCTTCGTCCTCAAGTCGAGACGTCCAACGCTCGATAAGACCGTGTAGGTCAAGTCGTGAAGACGTTCTTGCAGTTCCTGGCCGTGGCCTGCATCGGTCTGTTGACCTGGCAACAGGCTCGGTTGCACTACGATTGGGAGCCCGTCAGCGCCGCCCTTGTCTTCGCAGGCATACTCTCCGCCTATTTGACGGCCCGCGGGCGCCGTCTCGGTTATTGCGTCGGCCTGATTCTAGGACTGGGCTACACCCTTGAGGTAATCGTGAGGGTGCCGGATCTCGAAGCTGCCTCGCCGCTGATCGCTTGGGGGTTGACGTTAGGGGGTTGTTCGGTATCGCTGCTGTGGGGCACCCGCCGCAAGCCGCAGGCGGACTCTCCGTACGAAAGGCACGCGCAGTTCTGAATTTCAGACACAGGGTCGCCTATACTCGTGGACTAGACCCCGGTTCGATTGTGGAAGTAATTGTGTGCGAAAGCGCTGAGCAACTCGGCGCAAAATCAGCTGATCGCGGCGCTCAGGCAATCCAGTCCGCCATTAAAGAGCGAGGCGAGGCGAACATTATCGTGGCCACCGGCGTTTCGCAGTTCGCCACTCTGGCCGCGTTGATCGGCGAACCCGACATCGATTGGACCAAGATCACCGGCTTTCACCTGGACGAATACATAGGCTTACCAATGAGCCACCCCGCATCGTTTCGCGGCTACCTCAAGCAGCGCTTGGTCGACCGCGTCAGCCTTCGCGAATTTCACTACATCAACGGCGAGGGCGACCCCCAAGCCGAGTGTCGCCGCCTTAACGAGATCATTCGCCGGCATCCCATCGACGTGGCCTTCGTCGGCATCGGCGAGAATGCTCACCTGGCTTTCAACGATCCTCCCGCAGACTTCGAGACGGAGGAGCCCTACATCGTCGTTGAACTTGATGATGCTTGCCGCCGCCAGCAGTTGGGCGAGGGTTGGTTCCCGACCTTCGACGACGTGCCGAAACGCGCCATCAGCATGTCCGTCCGACAGATTCTCAAGTCGCGCACGGTCGTCTGCTGCGCGCTTGACGACCGCAAGGCCACGGCCGTCGCCGCATCGCTCGACGGTCCTGTGACCCCCAACGTGCCCGCGTCGATCTTGCAGCAACACGCCGATACATGGATGTATCTGGATCGGGCCGCCGCGGCCAAGCTCCAATCGGCTTAGTTCTCTGCGAGCGCGCCTCCGCTGCTACACTGGCCTGCCGGGAAGAGGAGGCGCTGCACCATGCCGGAACCTTACAGCGGAGTTTTTCCTATCGCTCCTACGCCGTTTACCGAAACGGGCGAGATCGACGTCGAAGGCCAGCGCCGCGTGCTCGACTGCATGGTCGATCAAGGCGTTGACGGCATCTGCATCCTGGCCAACTATTCCGAACAATTCCTGCTCTCTGACGCGGAGCGCGATCAGTTGCTTGATGTTTGTATCAACCATGTCGCCGGACGCGTCCCGGTCATCGTCACCGTCAGCCACTTTTCGACCAGACTCGTCGTCGAACGGGCAATCAAGTGCGCGAAAGCGGGCGCGGCCATGTTGATGATGATGGCTCCGTACCACGGCGCCACGTTGCAGGCCTCCGAGAAGGGCATCGAAGAGCATTTCGCCCGCGTCGCCGATGCCGCACAGATTCCGATCATGGTGCAAGATGCGCCTCTCAGCGGCGTCAACCTGTCTGTGCCGTTCCTCGCCCGCCTGGCTAAGTCCGTACCACTCGTTCGCTACTTCAAAATCGAGACGCCCGGCACTGCCGTCAAGCTGCGCGCCCTAATCGAGGCGGGCGGGGAAGCCATTGCCGGCCCCTTCGATGGGGAAGAGGCGATCACGCTCATGGCCGATCTCGACGCTGGCGCTCGCGGAACCATGCCCAGCGCCCTGTTGCCCGACCTCATCAAGCCGGTCGTCGAAGCGCATCTCTCCGGCGACCGCGAAACCGCCGCTAAGCTTAACGCCAAGATCCTGCCGCTTATCAACTACGAGAACCGCCAATGCGGCCTGCGCGCCACGAAGACCGTGATGAAAGAGGGCGGCGTCATCAAGAGCGATGCCGTGCGGCATCCGCTCGAAGCCCTGCATCCGGCCACGCGCCGAGGCCTATTAGAGCTAGCCGCCGAAGTGCAACCGCTTACGCTGCGCTGGGGAAAGTGACCTATCCCCAAGTATCCGCCACACGGTACGCCTCAAAGCACTTCTCAAGCCCGTCGCGGCCCGGCGTGGATAGTCCGTGCTCCATGCCTATAATCCCCTCATAGCCCTTTTCGTAAATCCGTTTGAAGACGTTCGTGAAATAGATCTCGCCGGTAAAGGGCTCATTCCGGCCCGGCACATCGCCTGTTTGGAAGTACGCTATGCGGTCCCAGTGCTTTTCGATGTTGTTAAGCAGGTTCCCTTCGGAGATCTGCTGGTGATAAATGTCGAACAGCATCTTCACGTGCGAACTGCCGACAGCGTCGATAATCTGCGCGGCATGGTCAGAGGTCACGACGTGATAGCCGGGGTGATCCACTAATACGTTCAAAGGTTCGAGAACCAGCGTTAATTCCGTCCCTTCCACAATTTCGGCGGCCTTCTTCAGGCCGTCGATCACGTTCTGCGTCTGGCGGCTCAACGGACTGTAGTCGACGCTCAGGCCGCTGCACACGGTCGCCCAGCGATTGTTGATGGCGT
>CAZYOX010000301.1:0-5556 GCA_964649285.1 uncultured Bryobacterales bacterium
CGGGCATCTACCTCGATTCCTTCGGCGTCCGCAGCGAGATCAATTGCTACGTTTCTGCATCCGGCGCCAGCGCCACAGGCGAAGTGCAGCAGGAGATTGTGAGGATCGGGGCGTAAATCGCAGGGCCCTTCGCGATTGCTACGATGTGAAGTGGCGGTCATGACAGAAGCCCAACCGAAAACGTCTCGAAAGTCTACCCTGCATCCGCCGGGGAAGTGGATCACGCCGGTGCTGTTGGGATGGCTCGTGCCTGGGGGCGGACACTTCTACCTCAAGCGCTGGAATCACGGCGGTCTGCTGTTATTCTCTGTCGCGGGCATGTTCCTGTTTGGCCTGATGATGCGCGGCCGGATGTTCACACCTGAGTCCGGCGATCTATTCACGACCGTAGTGAACTACGGTGGGTACTTGGGCGATCTGGCGACGGGTCTGCTCTACTTCCTGGCCTCGTGGTTGGGTTATTCGCAGCCTCTGTTGGCGACGGCTGTCAGCGATTACGGCACTAAGTTTTTGGTTTGCGCCGGGCTGTTGAACATTTTGGCCATGGTGGACGCCTACGAGATTGCTGTGGGAGAGAAACCCTGATGTTTATCGCCCTGTCGCATTTTCAGGCTGCTTTGCTCTTCGCGCTGTTTACGTCGATCGTCATGGGCGTCATCGGCCGCGAAACCGACCCGGAGAGACTCCGCTACGGCGCTTACGTCTTCGGCTGCTTCTTAGCGGCGATCGTGAGCATCTCGTGGCTGATGTACCTGGGACACGGCTAAACGGGCCCTGCCTACATGTCGGCGGCACGCACTAGCGCGTCTCTCTGGCCGGGCGGGTAGACGCAATTCGCTGGCGGCGTTGCGACGGTTCGGGCTTGTTCCAGGTCGCCTCTTGCACGCAAGACGAACAGCAGATTGTTGCGAGCGTCGAAGTTGCAGGGGTTGAGAACGAGCGCGCGGCGGAACAAGTCCTCCGCCTCATCAAGTTGGCCTTGAGAGGCGAGCGCCGCTCCCAGGTTGGCCGCCATCGAGGGGTCATCTGGAGATAGTTCGTATGCGGTTCGCAGCGCCGCGCCGGCTTCTTGAGCGCGTTGTCTCCGAAGCAGGAACAAACCGAGCTCGGCCCAGGCTGCGGGCGAGCGAGGCTCAACGGAGGTTGCGTCGCGCAGCAGTCGCTCCCTGCGCGCATCCGCAACGACGCCTTGCTTGTCCAAGGCGCGAGACAAGTGAATCTTCGGGCGCGCCTTCGAGGGAGATTGCTCCACTGTCCGGATCCATAGCGTTTCGGCGTCCTGCCAAACCGTTGCTCGCGCGTAAGTTGACGAAGCGAGGGCGACGGTAAACACGGCCAACGCGCCGATCAAGCGCTGGCCCGCGAACAATCGGTCGGCCAGCACTCCGGCCACCGGAGCCAGGCACAACAACGGCAGCAACATGCGCCGCTCTGCCGCAAGATCGCCCAACGGGGCGATGCTCGAAGTCGGCGCGAGCAAAATCAGCGTTCCCAAAGGGAAAAAGAGGATGGGCGAACGCCGCGACCAGAATAGGCAGCCGGCGGCAACGGCGGCGAGGGCAATCAAACCGGTTAAACCCAAGAGGTCCAGTTCTTGGGCGACGCCGATCTCGTGATCGAAATTGAGTCCGGCCGGGAAGACTATCAACCGGGCGTAAAGCCACAAAGCGCGCCCTTGCGCCTGCAGGTAAGCCAGCGGCGTGAGCAGCTCTTGCCCCACCAGCGCGCCGGCATCGGGCGTCAACCGCGCCGCATAGATGACACGTAGAGCAAAGAACGCCGCTGCAATCGTCATCGCTGCCAGCGGCGCCGCTAGCGCGCGGAGCGCCTCGCGGGACGAACCGCGATGGAGCATCTCAAAGGCCAAGAAGAACAACGGCAGGACTACGGCTTCCTCTTTTGAGGCCATGGCCAAAACGGCTAGCCCCACTGCAAGCCAATGCTTTTTGCGCACCCACAGAATCCACGCGCCGACCGAGAGCACCGCGGCAAGCAGAGAAGCCCGCGCGAAGACGTAGATGACCGCCTCGGTGTTCAGCGGGTGCAAGGCGAACAGAAAGATCGCCGCCAGCGCGGCACGCGGACCGATTAACTGCCGATAGAGGCGGACCGCGAGCACAACCAGCGCCAGAAACAACAAGAGGTTGACCGCATGATCGACCATTGGGTTCTGACCACCGCCGCGAAACGAGGCAAAGAACGTCCAATAAGTCAGCGTGCGAGTTCGCGCGAAATCGAATAGCCTATCGGCGCCGCCCGGCAACATGGCCGTATCGGAAAACAGCGAGTAATCGTCGAGATAGTAAGGCGCGGAAAGGGCAGGCCAGTAGGCGACGACGGCCAGAGCCAAGACGGCGCCGACAGCCCACCAAAACCGGCTCGGGGTCATCGCTGCGACGCCTCTAGAAATATCGCCAGCGTCCGTTGCGCCGCCCGTTGCCAGGTGGATTTCTTGGAACGTTCCAAGCCTGCCGTGACGAACTTCATGCGTTGAAATTCATCCCGCCTGAGGCCGCGTATCGCCGCGGCCATGTCATCGCTCGAGTTGGGATCAAAGAATGAAGCGCAACCGCCGGCGAGTTCGCGTAGCGGCCCGATCTCCGAGCAGGCCACGGGTATCCCTGCGGCAAGAGCCTCCAATACAGGCATACCGAAGCCCTCGAACGTTGACGGAAAAACCAACGCCTCGGCGTACTTGAAAAGTCCGATCAGCGTCTTGCGCGGCTGCCATCCCAAGAGATGAACGCGCTCGCCAAGCCCCTTGTCCGCAATCAGCTTCTTTAGCTCGTCCCACGACTTGCCCGGCAGGCCGGATATGACGAGATGCAGGTCCGCTTCCTCCCGGGCGACGGCTTGATAAGCGTCAATCAATCGTTGCCAATTCTTGTGAGGATGAACGGTCGAAACGGCGAGCAAGTACGGACAATCGGGCAAACCGGCTTCGGTCAAGAGCTCCGGTCCGTAGCGTTCATTCTTCTTCAGGCCAAAGAAGTCGTTCTCCACCCCATGTGCGACCACGTGAATGTTTTGCTGCGGCGTTCCGTAAAACTCGATGATGTCTTTCTTCGAGCTCTCGGAGACGGTGATGATCACGGATGCCGTCTTGACCGATTGCGCCACGCACCATTCCCAAGCCATGAGTTCCAACCGGCTGAAGTTCTGCGGTTGCCGCTTGTGTTGCAGATCGTGGATCACCGTCACGCGGCGGCCGCTCCCGGCCAACGGAGCCGTAAATCCAGGTGAGAAGAGGACGTCGAGCTTGTCGGTACGGGTATGGGAAGGAAGGCGCAACTGTTCCCAAAGGAGACGTCCCGGGCGGAAAGACGCCTTCACGCCGGTTTCGACCGGAGCGAAATTGGCCTGCCGGGGGCACAGATCGCCGTCCGCTTCGCGGTTGAGGTAAACGAAATACTCGTTGCGCCGGTCGATCTCAGCGAGCGCGGCCAGCAGGTTGCGGAGATAAATCTCAGTGCCGCCGACGCCGCCGGGGATCAGATATAGGGCGTTGACGCCGATGCGCAGGCGGGAAGGCATTCGTTAACGAGGGAAAGGAATCTCCAGGGTAACGAACCGTCGTCAGCTTTGCTGGGCCTAAGCCAAACGGCGCTCTTTGAAGTCCCACGATACCCGTCTTCCGGTCGTCGCCGATTGGTTGACCATGTGGGCGCAGGCGGCCGCGTAGTGCCCGGCCCAGACATCTTCGACGTTTTCGGCGCCATCGCGAACCGAGGCGAAGAAATTCGCGACATGCAGATCCGTGGCATCCCCGCCGCGCAGCTTGGTTTCTTCGGGCTCTACCTTTGGGCCGCGGACGACGTGGGTGCTCTCGTAGGCGTCTTGCAGTTCCATCGGCCAGGAGTCGGTCACCCAGCGGGTGGATTCGAGTTTTCGCTCGGCAGTGAAGGTGAGAGTGGAGGCGCCCACCGACAACGAACCCTCCGTCCCGAGGAACTCGAATCCTGTTCCGCCGCTGCCGTTGTTGAACGTCGAACTGAGCGTGGCGGTGAATCCCTCGCGATAGCGCAAAATGGCATTCAAGGTGTCGGGAACGTTGCGGCTATCTCCCCAACGGTAGAGATCGCCCATCGCCATCACGTCCTGCGGAGCGCCGGTACCCATCAGCCGGTGGATGGTTGTGCACAGGTGGACGAACAGGTCCGTCGCGATTCCTCCGGAGTAGTCCCTGTAGCAGCGCCAGCGGAAAAAGCGGGCGAGGTTGAAAGGCCGCCGAGGGGCGGGCCCGAGAAACTTCTTCCAGGCCACTGTTTCCTCTGACGCGTCCGGGGGGATCGGGTAAATCCAGGCCCCGCTTGCGGAGTTGCGGTTGTAGTTGGCGCGAATCATCGTGACGCGTCCCAGGCGGCCTTCTTGGATCATCCGCGCCGCCATCTTTTCGGCCGGGGAGCTAATGCCCTGGCTGCCTACTTGCAGCACCTTGCCTGAGCGTTCCACGGCCTTGGCGATCTCGAGGCCTTCGTCCACCGTGTAGGTGAGCGGCTTCTCGCAATAGACATGCTTGCCGGCTTCTAGCGACTCAATGACGTGCTTGGCGTGCCAGTGATCGGGCGACATGACGAAGACCGCGTCGATGGAGTCGTCTCCCAAGATCTCCTCATAGTCGTCAACAGCCTTTGCGCTACCGCCCGTGCGCGTGAGGGCTCGCTTGACGCGGCCCGAGTAGGCGTCGCACACCGCGACGATCTGCGCGGACGGCTCCTTCTTGATTGACTCCATCACTTGGTGGGCCCGCGCGCCGACGCCGATCATGCCGACGGTTGTCCGCGCCGAGGGCGTAGCGGCGAAGGCGGGCAGCGCCAGGGCGCCGGCGCCGGATAAGAAGATTCGTCGGGAGATGTCTGTCTGCATGCGTTTCCCAGATTATAAGGTCGTTTTTTGCGACTGACAGCGCTCACGGCGAAGGGCTGAAGCGGATTAGAGCGACACGCAAGTTCGGACCCCGTTCAGGAGGAAATGATCTAGAATTATCAGGGCTTAGCGAGATACGAGGCCCGTCGCACTCGCGCCGCCTTTCCGATATGGAGGCAAGGTCCATGTTTCGATCCGTCTTGATCCTTCTGATTTGGACGGCCCTGCACGCCGTTGCGCAGACCGGACCGGCGATCTTGCACGAGGGCTGCTTGCAGTGTCACGGCGCTTCGACGGGGATGTCGGGCCTACGCCTCGATAGCCGGGAAGCGATGTTGAAGGGCGGTTCGCGAGGAGTCGTGGTTAGGCCCGGCGATCCGGAAGGCAGCTTGCTCTTCAAGGCTGTGCAGCATGAAACGGCGCCGCACATGCCGCCGACCGGCAAGCTTTCCGACGCCAAGATCGCGATTCTTCGCGACTGGATCTCCAACGGCGCCGAATGGGAGGAGCCCTCAAGCGCTACGGTCCCTTCCGGCGGATGGTGGGCGTTCAAGAAGCCGGTGAAGCCGTCCGTCCCGAACGTTGCTGGAGCGACGAATCCGATCGACGCCTTCCTCGAAGCCAGAATGGCTAAAGAGGGCCTTAAACCAGTAGAGATGGCCGGCCGACGCACGCTCATTCGTCGCGCGA
>CAZYOX010000302.1:0-5545 GCA_964649285.1 uncultured Bryobacterales bacterium
CAACATCGGGGCGCCGGCAGTTGAAGAACGACCCGCTTGGTTCGGCCTTGAGAAAGCGGCGGAACGAGGCTCCTTCCGTGTGTATCGGGTTCTCGATCCAGCAGCAGCCGAACCCGCGACCGGCGTGGCCTGTCCCAACTAGCCAACTGCCGGCGGCGGCATCTCCTGTGAGCCGCAATGCGCTATGCTCCCCAGGGAGCCGGAGGGAAACCATGGACCTTTTGAGCATTTCGCGACGCCGGTTTGTTGGGATCACGGGAGCCACAGCGGCGTCGGCCATTACGCTGCGGGGCGCCGATGCTCCGAGCGCTCAGGAGTTAGTCGGGCGCGTGCAGATGGCCTTGGGCGGCGAGCTGGCGGCGGACGGCGTGGACGGCTTCAAGGCAGGGGACCCGCGTACCGTCGTGAAGGGCGTGGCCACGACCGCCATGGCCACGATGGCCGTCTTGCGTCAGGCTGTGGGCGCTGGCGCGAACCTAATCTTCAGCTATGAGCCGACGTTCTTCGGGCGGCAAGACGGCCCAGCGCCGCCGGCCACGCCCGAAGGCAGCCCCGCATCTTTTCGGCGGCTCGAAGCGGATGATCCAGTGTACGTGGCCAAGATGGCCTTTATCGAAGAAAACGGGCTTGTGGTCTACCGGTTACGCGATCAATGGCAAGCGAGTAAGGGGCGGGAGATGACCGCGGGGCTTGCGGATGCTTTGGGTTGGAGTGCGTATCGGGTGCCGAGCGACGATGCGTTGTACGAAATTCCTGCTGCCAGCGCAGACCAGGTCGTCGCCGTGCTGCGCGACAAGTTGAGTATTCGCGGGGGGTTGCGCGCGGTGGGCGATCGAACGGCGCAGGTGCGCCGCGTGCTGCTCTACCCCGGCTTCACGGCCCCTGCCGTGATGTGGGCACGCTATCGAGAGGCCGACCTCCTCGTTACCGGCGAAGTACGCGAATGGGAGAACACCTTCTACGCCGCGGATATGTTTACCGCGGGACAGAAGCGCGGCTTGGTGACGCTGGGGCGTGTTGTTTCCGAGGACCCAGGCATGCGCCGCTGCGCGGAATGGTTGAAGACGATTGCCGGCGATCTTCCAACACAGTGGATTCCGGCGGGCGATCTCTACTGGAGGGCTGCGTCATGACGGCACGCGAAATCGTTGCGCTCATCAAGCAAAATGTCGGCGTACCCTGGCGCGAGCAAACTTATCGCGATACGTTCAAGTTCGGCGATCCGGACGCGACCGTTACCGGCATCGCCACGACCGTGATGGTGACGTTCGGCATGCTGAAGCGCGCCAATGAGGCGGGCCTGAACATGGTGATCGCCCACGAAGACACTTACTGGAACGACCGCGATGAAATCAAGGACCTGCAGGACAACCCGCTGTACAAGTTGAAGAACGAGTACATGCGCGACAACAACATGATCGTCTGGCGCATGCATGACCATATGCATGCAATGGCCTTGGATTACACGGTCATTGGGTCGCTGCGCTCGGTTGGGATTAAGGGCGGGGAAAGGACCGGGATGCGCCCGGGAGTGCTTACGATTCCGGAGACGACGCTTGGCGAGTTTGCTTCGCAAGTCAAGCGTCTGACGGGTTCGCGGGCCTTCCGTTGCGTGGGTGATCCGAAAGCGAGGGTGAGCAAGGTCCTACTCGGACCTGGCTACGCCACGCCGAAGATGATCGAGGAGGCCGACGTCGTAATTGGCGGGGAGCAACAGGAGGCCGACGGAGGTTTCGACAATGTCGAGTATGTGGCCGACGCCGCCGCGTTGGGCATGAACAAGGGCCTGATCATGTTGGGGCATGTAATTTCGGAACAGCCGGGGATGGAAGACTTGGGCCAGTGGCTGGGAACTTTTGTCAAGGGAGTCCCCATTCAATACGTCCCAGCGGATGAACCGTTCTGGACTTGAGACGACGTTAGGCCGAGGAAGTCAACGATAACAAGAGAACGCTGTCTTCCAGCGCCGCCACATCGTGCGGAACAGATGGGTCCACAACCAGCACGCGTCTTTCGGGCATGTCGACCGTCTCATCGCCCACGGTCAGTTGCACATGGCCCGCCAGCGTCGTGAGATTTAACCGCATCTCCGTTTGATGCCGCTGGATCCGGTGGCCGGACTTCAGGGCGACCATGACCAGCCGCATGTCAGGCAACTTTAGCAGCGTCCGGCTGTTTTGTCCGCGTTCCTGCCACAGCGCGGAGTCGTGCAGGGCGCGAGCTTCCGTTTCAAGATCAAAAGTCGTCCAGGGGCTTGAGGCGTCATTGGTCATAAATAGATTCCTTGTAAGAATCTTACTGTAGGAGTTCGGGATGTTCTCCGAATCCCAGCCGCGATGCCATGGCGAATCCCATGCGCCGTGCCGTTGCTTCCCAGGCAGCCTTGTCCGCTTGGGAACAGTGGGCCGAAAGCGTCTCAGCGAACAAATTGAGCCAGAGTTTGAAATGTTCGGCGCTCAACTCCGGAATCGCC
The DNA here is from genome assembly GCA_964649285.1 of uncultured Bryobacterales bacterium. Classification (GTDB taxonomy): domain Bacteria; phylum Acidobacteriota; class Terriglobia; order Bryobacterales; family UBA6623; genus CAMPKL01. The sequence continues at coordinate 2,474 of CAZYOX010000302.1, forward strand.
TGGTGTTTCACAAACGGATTTCCCTTGTACTGCCTGTCGCCCAACAGCACAGTCGCCCAAAAGCCGTACATCTTCTCTAGATGCGGTCCCCAGTCTTCGATGTGTGCCTCGAACACGGGCCCCAGCATCGGATCCTGACGAATCCGTGCGTAAAAGTCATCGACCACGGCGCGAATAACGGTCATGTCGATGGCATCGGACACCGAGCCGGGACGACTATAGGAAGGCCTGATGGAAGCGGCTGGAAGCATCTCTATAAGATGTATTATAAATGCATCTTTAGCGCAATGCAAGCGCTTTCTTGAACCTGAGCCGACATGCTTTACCATTGAGCTACTTGCGACGGCCGTGAGGCGGTTGTGCCATGTCGTACACGATCGAGCCGCATCCGGGCCATTCCCGGCTTTTTCACCTGCACCTGGACCGTGATTCGCTTCTGCGATTTTTGGACGCCGCGGCGGACCTGACGGAACAGCGCCTGACCTACGTTCCGTTTTTGCGGCTGACGGCGGCGGACTCGCTGCAGAAGGCAGTGGGCGGAGACTTCGCGGAACGCATCAACCGGATTCTTCGGGATCGGCGGAGCGGCGGATTCACGCTATCGGCGGAGGGCGGACTGGACGGGTTAGACCAGTAGGTCGTGCTAGGGACGGCAGTGAGCCACTTGCTCGGCCTACCTAACTTCGACGACATGAGCGGGAATTACTATGCCTGCTTCACGGTGCAGGATACGGATACGAGCGATTCGTATCTACGCCAGGCTTATAGGGCGTTCACCCTCCACACCGACGGAACCTACGTCAAAGAAGCGACGGACTGGATTCTGATGATGAAGATGGAGGAGCGGCACGCCGTTGGCGGGGAGTCGCGTCTCTTGCACCTGGATGATTGGGAAGACCTGCGCCGGTTTAGCGAGGATCCCTTGGCTTCGCACAAGTTTACTTATAGGTCGCCCCCGAGCAAGAACTATCCGGTGACGCTGGAGAAGCCTACTTTTTACGAGAAATTCGGCGGACCCTGCGTGTGCTTCATCGATCAGTTCGCCTATCCCGACACATTGGAACAGGCGCGTTACTTGCACGACCTTTCAGCCTCGATGGAGGCCTCGCCGGGGACGGTATCGCTGCCGCTTCCGGTGGACCAACTGATCGTGCTGAACAACCACTATTGGCTGCACGGCCGGGAAGCGTTTGCGAAGAATCTGAAGTTACACAGGGTATTGATGCGCCAGCGCGGATACTTTCGCGACGAGCCGGCGCTCGCATCGCGGTAGGTTTGACGGGCAGAGCCATCGGTAAAACGGCGGGGCGGAAGCGTGTGTTTTTCGGCATACGACCGCTCCTTGACACTGTTGATCTTCCAGCCTAAGATCAAAAGCCCGTAATGGACACACGGGGGCGCGTCCCAAACGCGGCAGCCAGGGGATTGGTGGGAGGTTGGACACCCGAATGGGCCAGCCGAGTACAGTTTTTGAGTTCGGACAGTACCGGTTGGATCTTTCGAGGCGAGTGCTCTTTCGCGATGGAAAGACCGTCGCCCTGCCGCCAAAAACCTTCGGCCTGCTGGTGCAACTGGTAGAGTCCCGGGACCGGCTGCTCACAAAAGAAGAGCTCATGTCGGCGATTTGGCCCGATACGCTTGTCGACGAGGGTAATCTGGCCTTTCAGATTTCGACGCTCCGCAAGGCAATGGGCGACGGAGCGGCGGACTGGATTGAGACGGTCCCGAAGGTTGGATACCGTTTCGGCGGAAGCGTTGCCGAGGTCGAAAGCGCCGTCGGCGATACACAGATCAGCGCCCCGCCGGTGGCCGAAGAGTCTGACCCTGAGCCTCAGGACTACGGGGTAACCGTTCCGTCCGCTAGTCCGGTTGCAGCTAGCCGTGCGCCGCGTGACTACTCGAAGCTCCTGCCTTGGGCCACTGCTTGCGTGGCGGCGGCGACGGCCGTCCTTTTTGCGGCCCTGTATTTTCTGAAGGTCTCGCCGGCCCGAGACGCTGTGACCTTCGACGTGCAACCGCCGTTCGGACTCACCATACCCCGGTTTGATACTGTCGCTATTTCGCCCGATGGAAGCCAGGTCGTATTCGTGGGCTTGCGGACGGATGGATCCTACCAACTGTGGATTCGCGAACTTGCCTCACGCTATGCGGAGCCGCTCGAAGGGACTGATGGCGGCGCCGGTCCGTTCTGGTCTCCAGACAGCCGGTTCATCGGCTTTTTTGCTTCCGGCAAGCTCAAGAAGTTGGATCTCAGAAGCAGATCCGTACAGGTCATCGCTAGCGTTCCTTTGGGTCGAGGAAATGGGTCGTGGGGCCAGGACGATGTGATCTTGTTTGATGTGCCTCAATTCCCGGTGATCTATCGTGTGGCGGCGTCCGGAGGGGAGCCTGTTCAACAAACGGTTCTGGATGAGGGCGCAGAGGAAGTGCGCCACGAATCGCCGCAGTTTCTGCCTGACGGCCGCAACTTTATCTATTTCGTTCGATCGGAGCAGTCGGCCAATAGCGGAACTTACCTGGGCTCCGTGGATTCATCCGCTAAGAAGCAGCTATTGAGTTCGGACAGAAGCGCTTTGTACGCCGGTTCAAGGAATACTCCGGGTTACCTGCTCTACTCTCAGGACGGAGCCCTGATGAGCAGGCCGTTCAACGCGGAACGAACCGAACTCGTGGGCGTTCCGTTCCTGGCAGTCCAACGAGTTCTCAGCGAAGAAGTGGGAGGCATGAACCGCGCCTCGGTATCCGCGTCTCTGAATGACGTGCTCGCGTATCGTACGCCTCCTGACAGGGGCGCCACCGAATTAGTGTGGTACGACCGTAAAGGCCGGCGTTTGAGCACTGTGGGGGATGAGGCCGAATACTTCAACCCCGCTCTCTCTCCCGATGAAAAGACGCTTATTGTTTCTCGGTCCAACGATCTAACCACGACGACGGACCTGTGGCGCTACGACCTGACGAACGGTGCTGCCGCGCGGTTTTCCTTTGATGCGGGGGACGAGACCAACGCCGTCTGGGCTCCGGACGGAAGCCGGGTTGTCTACAACCTAAATCGGAAAGGCGTGCTGAGCATTT
>CAZYOX010000303.1:0-5520 GCA_964649285.1 uncultured Bryobacterales bacterium
GCTGGGGCGCGCGCCCACATCTTCAGGTTGTAGATCACCTGCACAGGGGTCAGGTCGCGCGCGCCCGTGCCGTCGCTGTTGACCATGAGGTCCTTCATGAAACTGGACCCGGTAGTCGTGAGATCCAGATTAAAAACTGCCGTGGATCCGCTGACCAGCGATGCGGGAGCCTCGGCGAAGCGGGCTGAAACCAAGTTCGCCGACTGCGTCGTGTGCATCGTTACCGTGCCGCCCGACAACAGCGGGTCGGCCAACTCAACCTGCGGCGCGGTCCCTCCTGCGTATTCCGGCAGCGAGGTGTACGCCGGATTGGCCTTCCGGCGCTGAAATTCCTCGTTGAGCCACTGCTGCAGTTCTGTTTTTGCTCTCTCCGTCTTCTCGGGACTCACCGCAAACTGCACGTCGAAATTCATGTATCCCCCGCCCGCAGGCAGGTCGGCATTCTCTTCTCTCTCCTGATCGGAGAAGTGATAGAGCGCCAGCAGAAAAATCGGGTTGCCCTCGGCATCCCTCCTCACCTCAGGCAGGGACGGGATCAGATAAAAGCGATTCCAGATGGCGTCGTCCTGATAAACAGTGACGTCGTCGATTTTTCGCATAGGGGGGATTTGAAGCATATGGGCGGCTCTTTTTCTTCCTCAGGAACTCCGCTTGCGAAGAAAAGGGTGCGGAATCCACATTACGAGCAACAAAAACATACAAAGTACTAAACGTACTAGAACTTTACCGTGAAGCCGACTATACTATGGAAACCTTCGCGAGACAAGCGAGATCGCCAACAAAAACAAAGAAGTGACTTATTGATTTTCCCGTGACCCAGGACGCTTCGGTCTTTGTCGACAAGTCGTCTACGAAGCCCTGAAATCAGTCATATGAGGCTATTCGCGCATGAATAAGACCGCCTTTGTCGTCGATGCCCACTTAGGCGCCGTGCGCCTCGCCGACCTCCACAAAGTTAGGGACAGACTTCGCTCGGACAATTCCCTAGCCCCCGCCAGAAATTCCCCAGTTGACGTTCCAGTACTAACTGGAAATCAGGGCCTGAAGATCAATCAGCTCTATCCGGCTTCTAATAGTTCGAGCGTTCGTTATTACCTGCCTGCCTATCAACTAGCAACGAGTTCAGCTGGGCCTTCCGTTGAGTTGCGCTATGACGGCGAGGACGGAGAAAGCGTAGGACGCCTCACGATCGATTTCAGTTGGAAGCCTCCTGACGCTGGCGACCTCCAGCTCCGTGTCATGGAGCACACCGTCGATTTGGAGTTGCACTATCAACTTCCCGTCGAAGGATCCGCTTCCGCCGCGGCGTCGGAGGTCGTGTCTCTTCAACCCCTCCAGATCGCCAAAGACGGAGCGGCCCAATCCGTCACCCTCTTTAGCGATAAGACGGAGTTCGACTCCGTGTACCAAGCCATGCGGGACGAAGGCCGCAAGGCCCGCCTCTTCTTGCAGTACTCCGCCAACGTCGGAGTGAAGACTTGGCGCCAGATCCCGATCGGCCAGGCCGGCAACATCAAGAATCAGACAGCGGTTCTGAAGCGCAAAGGGGCCCTGCTGACGAACGTTCTGAGCAAGGCTGCCTTATCCGGGATTCGCGGGACCGCCTTGACGGCCGCTCCGGCGCGGGTAGCCGTACGCGAAGACGATGCCGATGAAGCGGCCCGCGTGCGCGCTGTCAGAACCGTCATCGCTCAGCCGCGCTTGCTGCGCCATCCGACGGTTCGCGTCCGAGCGAGTCGGCCTGCGGCTTCCTCGGCTGCGACGCGGCGCCGGGTGGTCGCCCGCCCCGCTAAACCGTCGGCGGCCTCGGTCGTGCGTTCTGCTCTTCCCGCGGCGAGCGTCGTTTCAGCGTTGCGGACAGCTCATGTGTCGGCCGCTGTCCCAGTTCTCGCGCGCGCCCAACCAAGCCCCGCCGCTGCCGTCGCAAGCAGCGCCTCAGCCCGCGGCCGAGTGGTGACGGCAGCCAGGGCGACGGCGGCCGCGACGCCTGTGCTCACCTCCGCCACGCTGACGCGAGTAAATGCCCCGAAATTAAAAGCGGCAGTCGCCTCCAGCGACCTCCTCATCAAGAACATCAAGGCCGTCCCCCTCAAGCTCGCTCTCACGCCGCGCGGCGAGCCAGCCATTGTCGATACCGAGCTGGAATGCTCCGCAGAACTACCCTTTACTTTTGATCCGCGGACGCAGTCCTCGGTTTACGCGACCGAAACGTTCCAAACGAGTGGTATCCACTTGCTGTTGCCGCGAACGCTCACCGACGAATCCGGTCGTATCAACCGCGTTGTCTACCAAGACAATCTCATGCCCGACGTCATCCACGTAGCGCCGACTGAGTATCGCCTCGCCCGCTCGCCCGAGTCCCCCTTCCTGCCCAGTCTGAGCATGCTTTGTGCTGACTTCGGAACCGAGGCGGGAGAGGGCGAGGCGGAAGTGCTTTTCAACGTCGTCTGCTCCTATGAACTCGAACCTTGGCTTGACCCCGAGACGATCGAACTCGCGCGCGCGGAGCTTGCAGCGGAAGGACACACCGCTCGCTTCACGCCCATCGTGCCGCGGGAGGCGAAGCTCAGCTTGGATATCGATTTCCTCGGCGACGACCAGAACCGCAGCGAAGCCGAGATTGAAACCTCCGTCGGCATCTCCGACACACTCATGCTCGACCACAACAGCTTCACGCGCCTTTGGCGTGAGCGATTGGCGCAACAGGGCGCTGGAATCACAGGCAAGGTCGCCTATCAGCTCTTCGACGGCACGCCTGCCCAAAGTCGCGTCGTCCTATCCCTGTGGGAGACTTCCGCCGACGTTTTCGACGTCGAGCCCCTTGGCGTAGCTGAGGGCGGCAACGGCAGACTCCGCGTACGCATTCGCAATCGCATCGAGAGTGAAACCGAGGTCGTGCGGCTGCCAGAGGAGCGTCTTTCATCCGAGGCCGTCGCCGTTCCCGTCGACGCCGCATCCGTCATCGGCCGCAGGCTGAAGCCGCAAGAATTCATCGACATCGACTATCAGCTCACGCCGCCTGACGCCGTCGCCGAATCCTTCGATCCCATCGTCTTCGGGCGCGTGCATCCCAACTTGAATGCCTTGTTGAAGCTCTTCATGCTCAACTCCGGCTACAGCTCGCTCAGCTTCGCTTTAACCGTCAGCGCCGCTGATGGGGTATTCGGCCCTGCCGCCGCCGGCTCTGAGCCGCTCATTGGTTTGCTTGTGGAGTTCGACGACGGCTCGCAAGCGCAATTGACGCCCGAAGATCCCGAGTCGGAAGTCACCCTTGTCGGACGCCTTATCGACCAATTGCTCGGCGAGCAGGACGACCAGCAACGGTATTTCTACCGCGTCACGAACCTCCATGCCTCGGGCGAAGGCGCGCGGACAAGTTGGAAAGAAGGTCAAGGCTCAGATCCCCTTCAAGTTGGATCTGCCGTCGTCCAGTTGGACTTCTGAATGTTGGTCATCGATCCGTTCGGAGAATCATTCGGCGACCACGCGGACGAGCTAGTCCGCTACCGGCTGCCGGAGCGGCTGACGGCGGTCAGCGATGCCGCAGGTGTGCCGCAGATCCTCCTCAGCCGGGGCGAATCCGGGGGCGTGCTGCAAATCCGGCTGAGGGCCGAGTGGCCGCAGCTCGGCCTAAACGAGCGGGCGGCGCCTGTGGCGGAAAGCCGCTTCCGGTTGCTGACGCACTCCCCGTCATCCGAGAACGCGCAGTCCCCCTGGCACGACTCCTTGATCGCCGGCGACATTCTCGTGGATCGCAGCATCTCGCTCAGCGCCGTCGAGGCGGCGATCGCCAAGCGGCTGGGCGTCTCCGGAGGCGAACTGGTGGATGTCGAAGTCGAGGCGAGCGTCCGCGGCTTTCTGCCGGTCTATCCCTGGACCGCTTCCGCTCCCGGCGTCGAGCTCTGCAACACGTTGCGCGCTTTGCTCGGTTCCGAGCCGGTTCCATGGCGCCGCGTCGAAGAGGCGTTTCTCAGTCTGGCCCTTGACGATTTCGTCTGGCGCGCCGCGGAACCAGCCGCCATACCTGCGCCAAGGAGTTCCTTGATCGCCCTCGCCCATCACGCGACGCCCCACTTGTTCACGCGACAAGCCGACGGTTGGGTCTTGCGCGACGATCCGCCCGAGCGGCTGAGGCTGAACTTACAGGTTCCCGCCGTCGGCACGCATTCCTTCGGACTCCGCTGGTCGTTCAGTCGCTTCCTCGACGAACAGCCTGACCCCTCAAAACACATCGTCGACGTGTCCGTCCCAGCCCCGCTTGAGGCCGCCGAACTCGTTGTGGTCAACGACCTCCCTCTCTCTGCCCAAGGTGTTTCGCGAATCGAAGTCGAAGTCCGCACCGGCGGCCCGACCGGACGCGTGCGCCACACTTTCCTGCCCGGGCAGCCCAGCGCCGCTCGCCTCCGTTTCGTTCGCGAAACGTTTGAAGATCTCGCGCTAGAGTGGCGCGCCAAGATTACCGTTGTCACCTCCGCCGGCGTCGGCGTAGTGGAATCCCCAACGGTAAAGTGCGGTCTTTCCATCCGCATCCGTCCTGACGACTTAGGCCTTACTCCGGTGAGGATTAGCGCCGAACCAGAGGTTTTCGAACATGCGCAAGCCATCGAATGCGTGGTTGCAACGCGACGCGTCACGCTCGACGCCCGCGCTCCCGAGGCTTGGCTCGTCGGTCGCAATCCTCCTCCCGACGTAGAGGTCATTGCCATTCCAAAGACCGGCGAGCCGGTCTCTCTAGGCCGCCTACCGCTTGCAAGCGAGCTCAACGTCTCGCCGGCAACATTGGGCGTAGGCGAAACGGTCTCCGTACCTCTGCGCCTGTCCTCCGCTGTCCCTCCCGTCGCCTACGTCGCGGTCCAAGTCGAAGGCGGTCCTTGGCGAACTCTGGATGAAGGCGCCTCGATCGAGTGGCCGGTTCGCCGCACGAGTCGTCTCTCTCCGCCGCGGCTTCGCTACCGAACGCGGCACGTCGCGAAAGCCTCCAACGGTTCCACAAGCCCCATGGCCGAGTCCGCCTGGCGTGAGGCCGAAGGCGCCGCCGTCGCGGTGGAGATATAAGCGTGTTGACCCTGCCGCCGACGACTCGGGGTAACCTCATCGCTCTAGCCGATGTGGACAATCCGCATCAACTCGCCGTCGCCGCTCTACGACCCGCTCTCGTGTCCTCCCCCTCCGGGCCGGGAGTGCGTATTCTTCGCTGGTCCGCCCCAGGTGAAACGGCCGGCACAGCAAGGCTCGATCTCGAGGCGTCAGTCCAACCCGGCGCTGACGACGTCAATCAGCTGAAAGCATCCGGCTTCCAAGTCGCACCGATGCCTTGGGAGTCAGCCGCGTTACGTTTGGAAGGTCCGCAGTTCGCACCAGTCGAGGTAGCCGTATCGGCGCTCAGCGGAGCAATCGGCTGCGCCTCCGCAAACCTCACACCCCAGGCCGCAGCCGTGTTGAGCGCTCTTCTGACTCGCACCGACGCCGCGCCTTTGCAACTGACCTGGACAGGACGCGTCCTCGTGCAACTGCCGGCGG
>CAZYOX010000304.1:0-5509 GCA_964649285.1 uncultured Bryobacterales bacterium
GGAACGATCCAAGGTGCGCGCCGCTTCATGATGCGTCGAGTTCTGATCGTCGCAGCGGTCCTATTCGTCTGCGCGCTGCCGTCCTGGGCGCAGCAGAAGCCGGTACGCATCGGGGCATTCCTAGCCGTGACCGGCGACGGTGCGTTCCTGGGGGCGCCGGCGCTCGCGACCTTGCAGCTCTATCTGATGCGCTCGCACGGCCCTTGGTTGCTAGATTCCCGGCCAGCGCTTCGTGGCCTCATCGGTCAAACCCAACAAGTCTAAAATCCTGCCGGCTCCCTGCTCTACCACCTCTGCCACACGCTCCGGACGGTTGTAGAAATCCGGCATCGGCGGCGCGATCACGGCGCCCAGTTCTGCCAGCGTGACCATTGTGCGCAAGTGTCCCAAGTGCAGCGGAGACTCGCGCACCATCAGCACCAATCGGCGCCGCTCTTTCAAGGTCACGTCGGCCGCGCGAACCAGCAGGTTAACGGCCAATCCATGAGCGATCGCCGACATCGTATTCACCGAGCACGGCGCAATGACCATGCCGTCCGTTAAGAACGATCCGCTGGCGATCGAAGCGCCGACCTCTTCGATCGGATGGTACGCGGAGGCCAGCTCCCTCAAGTCCTTGAGCAATAAACCAGTCTCGTGGTGCAGGGTCTTCTCGGCTGGACGAGAAACCACAAGATGCGTCTCAACCCCGGCTGCTCGCAACCGCTCCAGAATACGAACGCCGTACGCAGAGCCGCTTGCGCCGCTCATGCCTACTACAATACGTCTCGTCGCCAAGGTCCTATTCTACCGAGCCATGAGGCCTGAATCGGCGGTCGCTGGGACGCGCAGCGCGAGATAATATCGGCGAGAGCGACCTTGAAAATCTCCGCTACGATCATCACGCTCAACGAGGAGGCGAGTCTGCCTCGAGCGCTTGCTTCCATCTCGTTTTGCGACGAGATCGTTGTGGTCGACAGCGGATCGACAGACCGCACGCGGGAAGTCGCCCAGCGGTCCGGCGCGCGAGTCCTCTCGCGAAACTGGACCGGTTACGCGGATCAGAAGAACTTTGCCGCCCAATCCGCCTCTCACGACTGGATTCTCGCGCTGGACGCCGACGAAGAGGTCACCTCGGACCTGCGCGCCTCCATCCAAGCGCTTCAGGCCGCCGGACCGAAACACGCCGGTTATACTTTCCCCCGGCTAGCCCGCTATCTCGGTCGCTGGATTCGCCACTCTGGGTGGTACCCCGACGCCAAGATACGGCTCTACAATCGCCGCTGGGGCCGCTGGCATGGAGACTACGTCCATGAGTCGGTGAGCGTCGACGGCAGTGTCGGCGAACTCACGGGCGACCTGCTGCACTACACCTGCGAGTCGCTCGACGATCATCGTCGGCGCGTCGATCGCTACACCGACCTTGCCGCGCGCGAACTCGTTGCCAGCCGCCGCCGCGTTGGCCTCGGGCGCTTGCTCGTTTCCCCGCCCTGGGCGTTCCTTCGTTCGTACGTTCTGCAGCAAGGTTTTCGCGACGGCCCCGAAGGTCTGCTGCTCGCCCGCATGGCTGCGAGTTATACCTACTCCAAGTACGCCAAGGCCCGCGCGTTACAAATATGAGGGTGCTGCATCTTGATTCGGGCCGCGCGCTCCAAGGCGGGCAACTCCAGGTCATGCGCCTGATCGAAGGGCTGGAGCGTCTCCAGGTGGATCAGGTCGTGCTTGCCAGCGGCGAACTGCAGCGTAAGGTCGGCGCCGGACCCTTCAACATGGCCACGGTTTACCGCCAGGCCCGAAAGGCCGATATCATTCACGCGCACGACGGGCAGAGTCATTCCTGGGCCGTCTTGCTCGGACGCGGATGCCCTCTCATCGTTTCCCGGCGGGTCGCTTTTCCCGTCAGGTCAGGCTTCGTCTCGCAGATGAAGTATCGCCTCGCCGATCGCTATCTGGCAGTCTCCGAAGCCGTACGGAAGACGCTGCTGGAGGCGGGCGTTGCAGAGAATCGCATTACCGTGGTTCCCGACGGCATCGAGCCGCCGGACAAAGAGCCGCTTTGGAGTCCCCCGCAGGCGACGCCACGCGTGGCCATCTTGAATTCGGAAGACCCCCTCAAGCGCAAGGCAATAGCCGCGGAAGCCTGTCGCCTAGCCGGCATGGAAGTCGTCCTCGACCGCAATCTGGAACGCGCTTTGGACCAAGCCGACTTCTTCCTCTACTTGCCCCAGATGGAAGGGCTTGGTTCTGCGATCTTGGCCGCTGCAATTCGAAAGCGGCCCGTCGTCGCCGCCGCTGTCGGAGGCATTCCCGAGGTCATCGTCCATGAGGAATCCGGCCTCTTGACCGATGGTTCCGCTCAGCAAGCGGCAGAGGCGCTACGCCGGTTAGCCAAGGATCCGGACTTTGCGCGTAGCATCGCCGATCGCGCCTTCAGCCACGTAGTGTCGCGCTTCTCGAGTGATATCATGGTGGACCGCACAGCGGAGGCCTATCGCTCCCTTCTGGCTTCCCGAGGTCTGTCGTGACGCTGTTAGCACTCCTCTTTGGACTTTTAATCGGGAGCTTTCTTAACGTTTGCATCCATCGCTGGCCGATCGACAAATCGGTGGTCCGGCCCCGTTCGCACTGTCCCAAGTGCGAGCAGCAATTGTACTGGTACGAAAACATTCCGCTCATCAGCTACGCCTTTCTGCGCGGCCGTTGCCGGCACTGTGGTCAGACCATTTCATGGCGGTATCCCGCCGTGGAGATGCTCAACGGTTTTCTCTACTTCGGGGCGGTTTCGAAGTACGGCCTCGATCCAATCAGCTTCAAATGCATGCTGTTTGGCTCGATGATGCTCGCGTTGATTTTCACGGATTTGGAACAGTTCCTCCTCCCTGACGAGCTAACGCTCGGGGGCATGGCCATCGGTTTCGCGTTGAGCCCCTTCCTGCACATCGCACCCGGAGCGACTCAGTTGATTTGGCTCATTGCCGGAACCCAGCCGGAACCCTGGCTCGCCTCGGTCACCGAATCCGCCTGCGGCGCGGTCTTTTTCGGCGGCATGCTTTGGGCTACTCGGGAAATCTATTACCGGCTCCGCGGCGTGGACGGGCTAGGGTTCGGCGACGTCAAGCTGGCAGCCATGATGGGCGCCTTTTGGGGCGTCAACTACACTCTGATCATCCTCGTTGTCGGCTCGATTGTCGGCGCCGTCTTCGGGACGACGCTTGTGCTCCTCGGCGGCAAAAAATGGAGCCATGAGATGCCCTACGGTACCTACCTTGGTGCAGCAGCGATCCTGGTGACCTTCTGGGGAGACGATCTGATTGGCTGGTATTGGACCGCGATAACGGGTGCGGCGGGGACCCCATGACTCTTACCGAATTGGCAGAACGCTTGGGCTGCAAACTAGTCGGCGACGGCAATCTCGAGGTCGAGGGCGTAGCCGGCATCGAAGCAGCGACATCGAACCAAGTTACCTTCTTATCGAACCCGCGCTATGCCTCGCGGGCGGCAACAACGGGTGCGGGAGCCATCATCGTCGGGCAAGAGCTCAAGGGAGCAAAGCTCGCTCAGCTGATCTCCTCGAACCCTTATCTCGACTTTGCCCGAGCCCTGGAGATTTTCTACAATGCGCCCGCGACAGCGCCAGGCGTCCACCCCACCGCGGTCGTCGCCTCTAGCGCCCAAATCGGCGCCAACGCTTCGATCGGAGCCTACGCTGTAATCGGAGACGACGTCGTCCTCGGCGACAACGCGGTGATTTACCCTCATGTGACGATTTATCCGGGCGTCCGCATTGGAGACAACTTCATCGCCCATGCCCAATCCGTCGTGCGCGAGTTTTGCCGCATCGGCAACCGCGTCATCCTGCAAAACGGCGCGCACATCGGTACCGATGGCTACGGTTTCGCCCGGCGCGCGGACGGGTCGCACCACAAGATTCCGCAGGCAGGCATCGTCGTTCTCGAAGACGACGTGGAAGTCCAAGCAGGAACCTGCATTGATCGGGCCGCCGTGGGCGAGACGCGCATCCGCCGCGGCGCCAAGATCGACAACCTAGTCCAGGTGGGACATGCGGTCGAGATTGGCGAGGACAACTTGATCTGCGCGCAGGTCGGCATCGCCGGCTCCACTACCTTAGGCAAGAACTGCATCCTGGCAGGCCAAGTCGGCGTCATCAACCATCTGACGATCGGCGACGGCGTGATCATCACCGCGCAGACCGGCGTCGGCCACGACATCGAGTCCGGCCGCAAGATCTCCGGATCGCCGGAAATCGACAACGGTCGATGGCTCCGTTGTACAGCGGTCTACAACCGCTTGCCCGACCTCGAACGCGACGTTCGCCAGTTAAAAAAGAAACTCGATTCCTAGTCCATCCCGCGCGGCGCTTGATCGTCCTAAACTGGGGGACTCTGGGCCGCTCCGAATGGGACTCTCGGAACCTACAACAGCCCTCACCGACCTGATCCTGGCGCTGTTGGCGCTTGGGTTCTCGCTGCAATTGTTTCCCCTCGCGCGGCGGCTCCGCCAAGAGTCAATCCGCAACTGGGGGTTCGCCTTTGGCGCTCTCTCGGTCGGCGCCTTGTGCGGCGCCGTCTCTCACGGTTTCGCCCCACATCTTAGTGAGGCGGCCTACGCGGCCATCTGGCGCCTCACGCTCTATTCGATCGGCGTCGCGTCGTACTTCATGCTCGCTGGAACGGCGCGGGCAGCCCTACGGCACAGGATCGGCAGTTGGATGATCGTCGTCGCCGCCTTGAAGCTTGCCGGGTATCTCTATTGGACGACGGTGCGGCCCGAGTTCAGCGTAGCCGTCTATGACTATGTGCCCAACATGCTCGTCGTGCTGGTGATGGGCTTCATACTCAGACGCCGGCGGCGCGATCCCGCTGGGTTGTCGCTCGCTGCTGGAGTTGCCGTTTCCTTCTTAGCGGCCGGGATTCAGCAAAGCGGCTTTGCCTTGGCCGAGAACTTCAATCACAACGATCTCTATCACGTGGTCCAAATGTTTGCGTTAGTGCTGTTCTACCGCGGCGCATCCCGCCTGCAGGATGTCCGTTAGGTAGACAGAATTTCGACCGTCGGCGCTCGCGAGTCTTCCGGCCCAGGTGTTCTCTCAGAGGTGTTCGCCAGACGTCCCGCAATGAGGCCTTTGAAGTCCCTGTCGTGTTTAAGCTCGGCCAGCGTGATGTCGGCGCGCAAGAGCTGACTAAAGCTCTTCGGATCCAGGGGCTTGCTTGCCACGAAACCTTGTATGCTGTCGCAGCCTTCGTCCTTGAGAAACTGCAGTTGTTCTTGAGACTCGACGCCCTCCGCTGTGACGGCAAGGTTCAAGTTATGAGCGAGCGAAATAAGTCCGCGCAATACCGCGTCGGACTTATCGTTCACCGTTAGCCCAGTAACAAAAGAACGATCGATCTTCAGGGATTCGAAGTCGAACTGGCTCAGATAGCTCAGCGACGAATAGCCGGTGCCGAAGTCGTCGATCGAGACGTGAACGCCCAACTTTCGCAAGTGCGCCAGCGTCTTCTGGGCCTCT
>CAZYOX010000305.1:0-5505 GCA_964649285.1 uncultured Bryobacterales bacterium
TAAAACTCTTTGCCCTGAAAGCCCGGCTTTAGATTTACCCGTGATTGGTGCAGGTAAACTTCGCTGCCAAGGATCCACCGGGCCACATCGAGAATACGTGTGTCGCGCGAGAGCCAGTCGAATAACTGGCTCAAGCGATGGACGCGAAAAATGGAACGGACCTCATCGCTGCCGGACTCGGTAATGATCTCCGGCGAATCGCGGAGATGCGACGTTTGAGCTAGACGCCGGAACTCGTCGCTGAAGGAACTGATCTCCTCCGGCTGGAGGAGACCCTCCACAAACAGGTAGCCGTTTCGCTCGTATTGCTCGATCTCGTCTTGCCTCAACCGATTTACAACGGGACCGCCGTCATAGACGACAGGGTCGCTCCTCTGCTGAAAAGAGGCTTGCCGCTGCGTGCGTGAGGGATAGAGGTCTTCTTGAACAAGCATCGCGTGAACCTAACTGACTGCTTCGGCCTCGAGCGGATAGGCCCCTTGATCGTCGTGAACTTCCTTGCCGTTCAACGGCGGATTGAAAACGCAGACCATTTTGAGAGCTGTCCGAGCACGCAGTACATGCTTGTCATGCTGGTCAAGGGCGTAGATCATGCCGGGAAAGACCTTGTGGATTTTACCGTCGGCCAAGGTCTCGATCTCGCCTTCGCCTTCGACGCACAAGACCGCTTCGAGGTGATTCCGGTACCACATGTTCGTCGTGGTCCCGGGATAGATCGTGGTCACATGCATGGAGAAGCCCATGCGGTCGTCTTTCAACAACAAACGCACGCTTTCCCAAGTTTTCGAAACGACTCGCCGATCGCTGTTGGTCGCATCAGCCAAGTTGCGAACAATCATTTCGCGGCCTCCGATAGTTGGTTGTCGAGAACCGGCCGATTGTCCAGAGCGTACTGCACGCTCTTTTGCAGAATGCGCAGGCCCGCTTTGAGTTGTTCGTCGGAAATCGTCAGAGGACACAGGCACTTGACGACTTGCCCGTCGGAGCCGGAAGTCTCAATGATCAGCCCTTCTTCGAAGGCGCGCTCGGTGATCTTCGACGCGAGCCGTCCGTCGACGCAGTCGAGCCCCAGCATCATTCCTCTACCGCGGACGGACAACTTGCCGGCTTTGTCGTCGGCGGCCATCTCTTCGAGCTTGAGGCGAATCATTCGGCCTTTGCGGGCGACCTCGGAAGCGAGGTCATCGTTCCGCCAATACTCTTCCATCGCCTTGCGCGCCGTAATGAAGGCGAGGTTGTGACCGCGGAATGTACCGTTATGCTCACCCGGCGCCCAGGTGTCGAGCTCCGGTTTCATCAACACCAGCGAGAAGGGCAGACCGTAACCGCTTAGCGACTTCGACAAAGTCACGATGTCAGGATGAATTCCCGCCCGCTCAAAGCTGAAGAAACTTCCCGTGCGCCCGCAGCCGGCCTGGATATCGTCGACGATCAGTAGGATCTCGTGTTTGCGGCAAATGCGCTCCAGCTTGCGCAACCAGCCGAAGCCGGCGACGTTTAATCCGCCTTCGCCTTGGACAGTTTCGACGATCACCGCGGCGGGCTTGTCAACGCCGCTGCTGCCGTCCTCGAGCACCTGTGCCAGATATTCGGTTGTGTCAACGTCTTGGCCTTGGTAGCCGTCGTAGGGCACAAACGAAACGCCCATCGCCGGAAGCCCGGCTGCATCGCGGTAGTGCGAATTAGCTGTGGCCGAAACGGCGCCGAGTGTAACGCCATGAAAACCGTTGGTGAAGGAGATCACGTTTGAGCGCCCGGTGACGTTCCTGGCTATCTTCAGCGCAGCCTCAACGGCGTTGGCGCCTGTCGGTCCGGTGAACTGCACCTTGTAGTTCATTCGCCGCGGTTTGAGGATCACTTGGTTGAGAGTATTTAGAAAAGCGCCCTTCGCTTCGGTGGCCATGTCGAGTCCGTGAACCAAACCGTCCGACGCGATGTAGTCCATCAATGCTTCCTTCAGCACGGGATTGTTGTGCCCATAGTTCAGTGTCCCCGCACCGCTGAGAAAGTCGATGTACTCTTTGCCGCCTTCGTCGGTCAACACCGAACCTTGCGCCGTGGCGAATACGGTGGGGAACGACCGGCTGTAGCTGCGGACGTTGGATTCTAACTGCTCAAAAATTTGCATAGCTTATCTCTCTACTTCGGATCGAACGGCCCGATGCGAAGCAGAAGCTCTGCTTCATGACCTGGCTCTCCAAAGTCTTCTTCTCGGAAAAACATTTCGCGGTACGTCGTGGCCCCGAGCTTCTCGGCCAACGATTCGAACAGCGCCCACGACGCGCGATTGTCCGGACCGATGGTCGTTTCGATCGCCGTTAGGTGCGAACAACAGGGGCGGGCCAGCAGCTCAAGCAGCATGCGAGAGCCGACGCCGCAACCACGGGCGTGGGGATGGACAGCGACCTGCCACACGAACAGGACGTTCGGGTCGGCAGGCTTCAGGTAGGCGGAAGCGAAACCGACCTGGCGCCCCTGTTTTTCGGCAACGACGCACGTGTCGGCAAAATGCGCGCACAAGATCATGTACGCGTATGTGGAGTTCACATCCAGAGGCGGACAATTGCCGACCAGGGCGTGGAGATGATTCCCTTCACCCGGGCTTGGCTTCCTGTAGAGGATGGAACCAAGCGCACGCTGCACCTCGGGACTACCCATCCCGTTGCACCGCGGCGGACTTAGCCGCGGAAATGCGCGATTCTCCAGTTCGGCTTTGCGCCGCGGTTGGGTTGAGGAAAACTCCGGTGTCTAGGATGGGCGCTGCGTCGACCTGGCGAATCTCCATCAGTTCCACAATGCGCTCGATGGATAGAGTGATCGCCGCGCGTTCCAGCTCGGGCAGGTCTTCCAGCGCTGCCGCCAGCCTATCTTGCAAGGGAGACGGGGATTCGTTGGCTAGAATTACGCCCTCTTCGGTTGCGGTGATCAAGACTTGCCGGCGATCTTCAGTCGAACGCGCCCGCCGCACCAGCCCCTTGTGTTCGAGCCGGTCGACGATGCCCACCAATGTGCTGGGCGAAAGGTCTACCGCTGCCGCCAGGTCCTTGAGCGTCAAGGGCCCCTCTTCGACGATGCGCAAAAGACAGGACAACTGCGGCACGGTCACGCCGCAGGAGAGTCCCAGCTTGTGGGAATACATGTCGATGGACCGAATGATTCTGCGGATCGCGGTGAGGATACGCCGGTCGTAGGCGATTGGAATCGTGTCGGGACGCGATTTCATTTCGATGCTAATCATTCTTGTACAAATGATTACCCCTAGGGTAGAACAAGATTGCTTCGCTGGCAAGCTCGGAGCTGCGATAAGATGAACCCGCCGTGATTGATCGCCGCCAATTCCTACTCTCCGCCGCAGCTGTGCCTGCCGCGCTTGCCGCCCCTGTTGAAGACCTGTGGGGAGAGCCGGTGATCGACATTCATGCGCACACGCGTAACGACCCCAACGGCAATGCGGCGCACTGCGACGGTGCGGGAATCTCGCACGCCATCCTGCTGACACGTGTAGACCGGCTAGATGCTGCCAAGGCCGCCCAGGCCACGCATCCGGGACGGTTTTACATCTCCGCCGCGACGCGGCTCACCGACGCCAATGCTGCTGC
This sequence comes from uncultured Bryobacterales bacterium, assembly GCA_964649285.1. Taxonomy (GTDB): domain Bacteria; phylum Acidobacteriota; class Terriglobia; order Bryobacterales; family UBA6623; genus CAMPKL01. The sequence continues at coordinate 3,600 of CAZYOX010000305.1, forward strand.
CGGCCTGGCCGCGGCGGTAAAGGCGGGGGCGATCGCTTTCGGCGAGCTCAAGGATGCTGTCCAAGCCGACGGCCCAGAACTGCAGCGCCTTTACGCCCTTGCCGCCGAGTTGGATGTGCCGATTCTGGTGCACTTTCAGGAGTATCCGAACTCGCCCGAAGGCGTCTTCTTCGCGAACGGCATTAAGAATATGCCGAAGATGCTGCAGAAATTCCCCAAGACGAAGTTCGTGCTGCACGCTAACAGCACCTGGGGCAATATCAGCGCGGTCAACGACGTGGCCGGGGATTACCCGACCGGAAAGATTACGCCTGGCGGCCTGACAGACAAGATGCTTGCCGATTACCCCAATGTGTACGCCGATCTATCGGCGAACTCGGGAAACAATGCTCTGTCGCGCGACCCGGAGTTCACAACGGGCTTTCTGGAACGCCACCAGGACAAATTGATGTACGGCAGCGATTGCCCCTGTCGCGACGGCAAAGGCGCCGGAATCGTTGGTACCCGTTTGCCCGGCAAGTGCCTCTCACGCGAAACCCTGGGCATTCTAAAGAAGCAAGCGTCGCCGGCTATCTTCCGCAAGCTTGTTTGGGAAAACGCCCACAGGGTTTACAGGATCCAGGCCTAGCTTCTAGGTTGCCTGCCATCCGCCTGGGGACCGATAATGGCGGGCGAGATGCCTGCCACATTCCAAGAACTCGTTGACTACTTCCATGCGCTGGCGACCGAAGACGTCGAGCACACCGAAGGCACGTACATGGGACATTGCTTCACCGTCTATCGCGACATGAAGAGGTGGGGCTTCGATGAAGAACTGGCGCGAGCCGGTCTGTTCCACTCGATTTACGGCACGGGGTTGTTTCAGAAGTTCAAGCTGCCGTTGGAGAAGCGCGGAGAAGTTCGCGAGTTGATTGGAGAGCGGGCGGAGAGACTGGCGTACTTGAATTGCTCGATCGACTATGACGCGTTCGATCAAGAATTAGCGCGCGGCAGCACGCCATTCCGCATGACTGGCCGGATGACGGGCGAGCAGATCGAATTGGACAACGACGAACTGAACGACCTGCTGCGGGTCCATTTGGTGGACCGGCTAGAGCAGATTCCGCGGTCGCACGAGTTTGCATGGCGCAAGGACGTATTCCGTGAGATGGCAGACCGGCTTGGCCCCAAGGCGAGGGCCGAGTTCGATCGGGTCTATGCGCTGGAGACGGCAAGCTAAGGGGGCCTCCGGCGCTGAAGCCCTGGCGTTTTTCGCTCGGGAAGCGCCCGCGAGGGAATGACGGGTATCATGGGCAATTCCAAGCAATTCCGCGGCGTGACTGTCGAGTCTCGTCGGCGCATTGTTCGATACGAAGAAGACGGAGAGTAGCATGCCCAAGTTCTGCGCCAACCTCACGATGATGTACAACGAGGTGGACTTCCTGGAGCGCTTCGGCGCAGCGGCCAAGGCCGGTTTCCGGGGAGTTGAGTATCTTTTCCCCTACGCCTACGAGAAGGATCAGCTCAAGGAGCAGCTGACCAAGCACGGCCTTACGCAGGTGCTGCACAACCTCCCGGCCGGCGATTGGGGTAAAGGGGAACGCGGCATCGCCTGCTTCCCCGATCGCGTAGAGGAGTTTCAACAAGGGGTCGGCCGAGCGATCGAATACGCTAAGACTCTGGGATGCTCTCAGGTCAACACGCTGGCGGGCATTGCGCCGCAGGGCGTGGCGGGCGAGAAGCTGCGCGACACCTTTGTGGCCAACCTGAAGTTCGCGGCGGAGGAGTTGAAGAAGGCGGGCATCCGATTGCTGATCGAGCCCATCAACACGTTGGACATTCCTGGGTTCTATTTAACGGGTACCCAGCAGGCGCTGGACATCATCCGAGACGTCGGCTCCGACAATCTCTTCTTGCAGTACGACAT
>CAZYOX010000306.1:0-5490 GCA_964649285.1 uncultured Bryobacterales bacterium
TTCACGTCCAGCGTCGTTTGGGTGCTGCGGAGATCGGCCTTCGCCGAAAGGTACTCGCCGACCGCTAAGCCAAGCTCGATGTTGTCGTAGCTGACAAGCGGGTCGCCCTTCCGGACGCGATCTCCGAGTTGGACGAAGACCTCCTCAACCACTCCACGTGCGAGTGGTCGAATGTGAAAGACCCGCGTTTGGTCCGGCGCGACAGTTCCGGTTACCTGCAGGGTCGTTTGAATCGTACGCATCACCGCCTGCCGGATTTCGAGGCCACTGCTTCTTTGCGCTTCGACAGGGATTCGGATAGCGCCATCGGCACCGGCCTCGTGTTCGCCTTCTTCGGTATGCGCCGCTTCCGGAAGGTTCGCCGTGTTCTCCTGGTTACCCAACCACGCATAGAAAAAGGCGCCGAGTGCCATGCCGACCGTCAGTAGGATGAGGGACCCGATCCAAGCGCGACCCGAGTTGTTATCTAACTTTCTGAAGCTCATCGAATCTCTCCTTTTCCAATGGCGGCGGCGAGGGCAAAGCGGCTCACTCGCTCATCAAAGAGGGCCTGATTGAAAACCCTCATCGTGTCGCGGTAGCGACGTTGCGCGTCGAGGTAGTCCATAAGCGGGGCTCCGCCCAGTCGGTAGGCGGCCAGCGTCACCTGGCTCGCCTTTTGGGCCTGCTGGATCTGCTGTGAGCGGATGTACTCCACCCGCTCTTGATTCACCTGGAGCGCGTTGTAAGCCTGTCGGATCTCAAGCTCGATCCGATTGCGGACTGCGGCGGCCAAGTTCTGCGCTCGCCGAATCTCCGCCTCTGAGGTAAGGATGCCGCCTTGATTGCGGTCAAACATCGGAAGCGGAATTGTGACTCCCACAACCAAGCTGTGGTTAGGGCCGCTGCGTTGGTATCCGCCGCCGACTGTGACGTTGGGCGAGGATATTGCCCGCTGAAATCGATTCTGAGCGGATGCTCGCTCCATTTCCGTGAGCGCCGCGCGAAGGTCTGGTCGCTCGGAAGACGCAATCCTGTACATCTCAGAAGGCGCCGCTTCAGGCTGGATGTCGAGTTCGGGGACGGCGTCCAGATCGCCAGCGAGTTGGACGTCAGCGCCGAGATCGTCCGCGTAGAGCAATGCAAGCAGTTCAGCTTTGGCGTTGCGAAGCTCCAGTCGCGCCTGGAAAACGTCGTCGGCAAAGCGCAATCGCTCGACCTCGATACGCGTGAGTTCCAACTCGGATATCTCACCCTGCTCGAAGCGCGTACGATTTAGGCTGATGACTTGATCGGTCTGATCTAGAATCGATTCGGCCAGTTCAAGATTCGACTGCGCGAGCAACGCGCGGTAGTACGCCGCTTGGACGTTGAGTCGCAGCAGCCGCACAGTGTTGTCGAAAGATGCTTCCTCTCTTCGGACAACACCCTGTGCGGCTTCAGTCCGCAGCCTTAGACGGTCCTTCGTCTGAATCTCGTAGTCGAAGCGCGCCGTAATCTGTTGATTGCTGAAGAACGGTCCCGCGTTCGGGCTGAAGTAGGGATAGTTCTCCGTGTCGAAAGTAAGGGCCGGATTCGGATGCAGCCTGGCCGTGACCGCATCGCCGTCCGCCATCTCGACCGTATTGCGCGCCGCCGCGACGTTTGGGTTGCGCTCCAGTGCAAGCTTTACGACTTGGTCGAGGGTCAGCACCGCTGCGATAGGCTCGCCTCGCGGCGGCTGCTGAGCCGCCAAGCCAGGACAGGCCAGTACGGCCAAAAGGACGATAGTTCTCTTCTCCATCAAAGTAGCTCCTCGGAAATGAATGAGCGCGCGCACGGCGGGGCAGCAGACGCCGCCACGCCGACGCGGCGCGGGTTCCGTTGATCGAAACGATCGGGAAGCTACAGTTTTGGAGGGTGGAAGAGCGGGTGGGCCCGCCGCTCGGGCTCGTGCGTCGGACGGGGCGCTAGAGATTCGCTAACGTCCTCTAGAGATTCAACACCACGCGTGATCGATTGGGGTCGGATGTGAACGCAGCAGCAGAAGCAATCTTCCTCAGGGCCTTGCGCGGGCGCAGTCGGCTCGGGTCCTCGCTCGCCGCGCACGGCTTCGTCGCTGTGCGAAGAATTGGGGAATACGGACTCGGCGTCGCACAGTGAGGGAAACGCCAGGTCGAGGCCGACAAGCAGCAGCAAGCAAAGCGAGACAAGACGACTGATCTTCTGGCTCACGACCATCCTCAGTCTAACATCGTCAATTCCGACCGCAGGAGCCGACCCTGGAAGCCGCACCTACAGCGAATCGAGAAACGCCAGCAGCGCACGCCGATCATCGAAAGGGAGAGTCCTGTAACGTTCGGCAACATTCGCAGCCTCTCCGCCGTGTCGGAGCACCGCCTCTTCGTGCGTCGCGGCACTGCCGTCGTGGAGCAACGGGCGACGGAAACGTAACCCCCACAGCGCAGGCGTGCGAATTTCATTGGCCTGCGCCGATCCCTGGACAATGCCGTCGCCCGTTCCGACGTCGTGCAAGAGCAGATCCGAATAGAGGGGCACAGAACGCCGATTGAAAACTGGGTTCTTGCTCTCGCCAGTCATCAGCATCGGGACGTGGCAGGAGACGCAGCCAACCTGGCTGAACACGGCCTCGCCGCGAGATGCTTCCGCTGTCGGAGCTTCTCGGTCGATTGGCGCAAGGAACTTCATGAATCCCTCGAAGGCGTCAATGCCGCGCAGTCCCGTTAGAGGCTCGCGGCTATCCTCGGGGTCTGGTTTCAGGTCGCAGAGTCGCAGCGCTTCCGGGTCGATGCCTGCAGCGACTTCGTTGCGAAACAGATCGTTGGTGATTCCCATCTCGTTCCGATAGGCATCGGCTCCGAAGGTTAGCAGCGTCGCGTGTTGCGACTTCCAGCCGAACCGTCCCACGCGCATCTCGCCGGTCGCCACGTCTTCGACCCAGGCCGCGCGTCCACTGATCCCGTCGCCGTTAGCGTCTTCGGGGTCTTCCAGCGCGGCAATCGTTCCGTCGGGAATCGCCTCGACCAATCCGGCCCCGAACAGAGGGATCGGTATCCGGCGGGCGATGACGTTCGCCTCCTTCGGAATCATCGGCTGGCACTCCTGGTTCGGGAGCGCAAACAGGTGATATAGAGTGTCGCCGCCCAGGACGTGAAACTCGCCATGTTCGTCGACGTACCCGATCCGAACCTCCGACACCGGGCTCACGCCACCGATTGCCGGAGTGGCGTGACACTGAGCGCAGCCGAGGCCATTGAAGACGGGCCCCAGCCCTTCTGCCGCGTCCTCCACCTCCAAGAAGTCGCCCAGGCCGATCCGAAACAGTTCGAACTCGTGGGCGGTGATGCCCGGAAGTGGGTTCCCTGGCTGCGAAGCACGGCCCTGAGCGACGGTCACGCGAGCAATGGCTCTTGAGGATGGTGCGTCGATCCGCGTCGACTGGCGCTGCCGGGGACGCTGAGTCGTTTGCGCGGAAACGAGGGCTGCGAAGAGCAGCACGCAAAAACTTCTACCGAGGGTAACGGCGCTCATCCTCACTCCACGACAATGCTGCCGCGCATCATGGTGTGGCCGGCGCCGCAGGCTTTTGAGCACTCAAAAGGAAATACGCCCTCTTCTTGGGCACGGAACAGGACGCGAGCATCCCCCTTGCCGCGCTTGGGAACGACTACGTTGATGCCGGCCTCACGGATGCGAAAGCCATGATTCGTATCGAGGCTACGGATGCGTAACTCGACGACTTCACCTTGTTGAAGTTTGATCCGCGAGGGAACAAACGTAAACCGTTCGGCGACGATGTTGATGACTCGATCAGGCTCCTCGTGGCCCGATTGCTCTGCGGCTACGGAGCTGCCGACAGCGCTTAAGGCGAGCAGCGCCGCGACCAGGATCAGCACTCCAGAATAGATTCGATCGGTATTCATTTCTAGAACCACCATCCGATGCCCAGGTTGAGTCCGTTACGTGCCTCGATAAACCGGCTCTGATTCCTCAGAATCGTGTAGTCGAACTTAAGGGCCACGTCGGGCTCAGGGAAGTACGTAACACCTGTCACAAGGGCGTCTCGATCAAACTCGCCCAATGGTAGGAATCCCTCTGCCATCCTGTTTTGGGTATCGAAGTTTTCGTATCGCGAAAACACCACCAAGTCGTGTCGGAATCGAGGCGGCAGAATCCGATAAGCACCCTCGAAGTAGAAGCCGCGCATGCGCTCTGCGATATTGGGATTCACGCCCGAGGTTCGCTGCAACAGCGAATTGAGAAGCGACGTGTCGTTCATGTGAGTCTGGGCAAACTCTCCACGTATGTCGATGCGGCCGAAGCTCGCCCGGCCGTCGAACTCGAAGAGGCTGACGCGCGGGTTGATCCCGGGCGTGGCGAAGCCGGACTTGCCGGTCCAGAAACTCGCCCCCAGCGAAGCCCCAGCGAAACCATGATATTCGAGTCGGCCTGTGAAGGCGGGGTTCTGCATCACCGACTGGAAAGCCTTCTGACGACCGTCTCGGAACCCTTCCTCCGCGCTGAATCGCGACGAATCGAGCGAGTCCATTACGTAGGCCTTGTAGACGAATCCTCGCCCCAAGTCTCCGTGGATGCCCGCTCCAGGACCGAACCAAGTCGTCGGAATGATGACCGTATCGACGAACGGTCGCTCGACGCCGTTGAAGGACGGGGGTTCGTGTCGTTCGTTGATTAGACCGACGGGCGTCAGCATCACCCCTGACCGGAAGTTCAGCTTCGGGTGGATGAGAAAGTCAAGGTAGGCTTGCTCCAGCTCTAGTTCGCCCGTCTCCCCGCCGCCTTCGATGAACGCGTGCTCCAATTCCAGCTCGGACCAAAATTGAATGCGGCGGTTGAAGCTGTGACCGAACAGCAGGACGAAGCGATGAAAGTCGCCAGACCCGGGTTCACCTTCCGGCTTGTTGAAGTGGTAGTCCATGTACCCGGAAACCGGCATCCGAAACTCACTGGAAGAGAAATCGGCGGACTGCGTCCCTTCGGTCGGAATGACTTCCGCCATCGGCAGTTCTTGCGGCTCGGGTGCAGGGGGCGCTTCTACCAATAGCGAGGGGGCCTGTGGTTCCTGGGCTTCGGTTTCAGGGGGCGCCTCCCCCTTGACAGCCGCCAACTCGGCCTCCAGATCAAGAATGCGCTGTTCGAGAGCGCGAAAACGCTCTTCGATCTGGTCGGGCGTCAGGTTGACCTGTGCCGAGGCAAGCATGCCAAGGGCAAGCGCCAAGAGCACAATCTTAGTCATGCCTAATCTTTTCATTTGCACAGATGGAAATCAAAGAATAGTCGTACCTGTGACCGATTGTCAAGTTATCTAGTTGGACCGTTCGAGCTGCCGAAGAGTGTGCCCGACAGCCTCAGGAGACGGAACAGAATACGTTGGAGGCGACGTTTCTTCCAAGCGCCAACGGCTTGGATTGTCCCGATCCCACAACGGTCACCGGGCCGTCGAACGGGGCCTTATCCGCAACGGTCAGACTTGCTCCGGGTACCACGTTC
>CAZYOX010000307.1:0-5486 GCA_964649285.1 uncultured Bryobacterales bacterium
ATATGACCCTTGCTCCGGTTCCGGTAACGGGTGTGAGCGTGAACCCAACAGAGTTGACACTAACGGCGGGGCAGTCTTCGGAGAAGCTGACGGCCGTGATCGAGCCCGCGAATGCGAGCAATCAGGCGGTGACATGGAGCTCGAGCGTTGCTTCTGTGGCCACGGTGGACGGGTCGGGTAATGTGACGCCGATCGCCGAAGGAACGACGACGATTACCGTAACGGCCACGACCTCGGGCGATCCATCGGCGGGCAGCACTCCGACGCCGCCCATGGCATCCGCCCCGCAAGCGATATCCGCCGTTTCGTCGAGCCCCGTCATCAACTACGGAGTCGAGACAGCGGCGTTGATCCTGTTGCGCCCCGGCGAACGCGCCGAGACGCTTTGGACATCGACCGAAGAGAACATCCTGGCGATGACCCTAGAAGACGGCAATACCGTACTGATCGCCACCGACAGCATGGGTCGGCTCTATCGCGTCAACGCCCAAGGCGATGCCGTTCTGCTGGCCCAAACTGACGAGCAGCAGATTACCTCGCTCACGCCTAGTTCGCGCGGCCTCGTGATGACCGCTGCCCACGGCAGTCCCACGCGCTTGATGTCTGTTGATCGCGCACAGTCGGGCCGCTACGAAACGGCCCCATTCGATGCGTCAGCAATCTCCGCCTGGGGACGTTTGGAACTCCGCGCCACAGGCAATGTCGCTATCCAAACGCGCAGCGGCAACACGGCTCGTCCAGACAAAACGTGGAGCCCTTGGTCCGCGGTGACCGATGGCGGCGCCATCGCCTCTCCTGCGGCTCGCTATCTGCAGTGGGCCGCGGACTTTTCCGCGCCAGACCAAACGCTCGACGCCGTACGCTTGGCCTACTTGCCTGCCAACGCCAAACCGGTGATCTCCTCGGTGTCCGTCACTTCCGAGGCGAGCGGCTCGAGCGCCGGCTCGCCTTCCGCCTCTTCGACGGAATCAAACCCCTTTTCCATCACCGTCACTGCGGATGGTTCCTCGTCCACATCTTCGGCCGCCGGCTCGGACTCAACCACCGCCTCGGGCGGCGTCGCGCGACAGTTGCGCGTGTCCTGGCAGGCCTCCGATCTCGACGGCGACGCCCTGCTATCCAAAGTGGAGTTTCGCGGCGAAGGCGAGACGCGTTGGAAGCTAGCCAAGGAAGGCATCGAGGAGTCCGAGTTCACCCTCCCCAGCGAAACCTTGGCCGACGGCCGCTACCGCTTCCGCGTCACCGTCTCCGACCGCAGAGACAATCCCGGCAATGCCGCCCAAACCGCGGATCGTGTCTCGGCGCTGATCCTAGTCGACCATACGCCGCCGACGATTCAAGTGCTGAGCTCAACGCCGGCCGTGACGCATTTCTCCGCCGCAGACCAATCTTCGCCCGTTGTCTCGGCCCACTACTCGGTCGATGCCGGCGAATGGATTCCGCTGCGTGCGGATGACGGCGTGGCCGACAGCCAGACCGAAAGCTTTACTGTTTCCACCGAAGGTCTCCCCGCCGGAGAGCACTTAGTGACGTTTCGGGTCAGAGATCGAGCAGGCAACGCCGGACTGGCCAAGGCGCTAGTCGTTCGGCCCTGAGGATTCTCCCGCCCGTTATGCAGTTCAACTACACAGAAGTTCTTCTCCGCTGGTTTTCCGGTCTCGGCTTCACCGACTACGCCGCGTCTATCGCCATCGATATGGTGCAAGTAGTCGTCGTATTGGCGATCGCCCTCCTCGCCAACTTCGTCGTTAAGAGAATCCTGCTGAATATCGTTCACCGCGTGGCTGTGCGCACGGCCACCACGTGGGACGACGAGTTGGCGTCGCACAAGATCTTCCATCGGCTGGCTCAGCTCGCTCCGGCAATAGTCATCTACAGCTTTGCGCCGGCGGCGTTCGAAACACCGCAAGCGGCTGACTATATGCAGCGCGCAGCCTTGATCTATATGCTGCTCGTCGGCTTGTTGGCGGTGAATTCGGCTCTGAACGCGGCGAACACGATCTACCAGCGTTTCGAGGTGGCCAAGCGAATCTCGATTCTGGGGTATCTGCAAGTCGTCAAGCTCGTCCTCACGTTGGCGGCGGTCATTGCCGGCATCTCCATCTGGATTCAGCAATCGCCCCTGTTGCTGCTCAGCGGCCTCGGCGCGATGACGGCGATTCTGCTGTTGATTTTCAAAGACACAATCCTCGGGCTCGTCGCAGGCATCCAACTGGTCGCCAACGACATGGTCCGCCCGGGCGACTGGGTGGAGATGCCCAAGTACGGGGCGGACGGCGACGTCATAGAGATCACGCTGAACGTGGTCAAGGTCAAGAATTGGGACAAGACCATCACGACGGTTCCGACATACGCGTTCATCTCCGATTCGTTTAAGAATTGGCGAGGGATGACTGAGTCAGGCGGGCGGCGGATCAAACGTTCGCTGCTGATTGACGTTTCGAGCATCAAATTCTGTCCGCCCGAGCTGCTGAACCGTCTGAAACAGATAAACCGACTGCGGCCGTTTATCGAGCAGCGATCGAAAGAGATTGCCCAGGCCAACAGCGCTTCCGGTTCGTCCGAGGACAGTCCGGCCAACGGCCGGCGAATGACCAATATCGGCTTGTTCCGTCAGTACGCGACGGAGTATCTGCTTGAGAATCCATTGATCAAGAAGGACATGACGTTCCTAGTGCGCCAACTCGAACCGACGTCGGAGGGCTTGCCGTTGCAGATCTACGTCTTCAGCGCGGACCAGCGCTGGGCCTACTACGAAGGCATCCAAGGCGACATCTTCGATCATCTGTTCGCGGTATTGCCCTTGTTTGAGTTGCGCGCCTATCAGAAGCCGTCCGGATTCGACGTCGCCCAAGGAATCAAGGTGGCGTTGCCGGACTAACTACGCCAGGCTTCGGCCGATCCAGACGATCCGTCCGCGCACCACGTCCAATATCTTGCGGTTTTCCAAAGACACCCAAGATAGCGCCGGTCCGGCAGCCGGCTCCTGGTCGGAAATGATCAACAACCGGCCGCTCAACCCATGGCAACGCCGCACGAATCCGCGGCCGTTGATCCGAAGGACGTAGATCGATTGCACATCGGGATTCCTCCGGCCGCGCAACGAAGAATCAACAACCACCGTGTCTCCCGGCCAAACCGTCGGCCACATGGAGCTCTCGTCCGCGCCGACGCGGAAGGCCAAGCAATGCGCCGGCGCCGGCAATGCGTTCGCCGGCGCGAGAATCGACGTAGCGACGCTTTTTTCGCTCGGATATTCGCGATTTGGGCTAATTTCCCCCGAACACAGTGGTACCGGAACATGGCTCAATACGCCCCGCCCGCCCGAGCTTGATTTCAGATCCTCAAGCGATAGCCCCAGTCCGCCCAGCAAGTCGTCGGCGAACCGCGCGTTCATATGTCTGACGCCAGCCAACACATTGTGGACATGCGGTTGTGAATATCCCATGAGCCGCGCCAAGCTGCGTTCCGAGAGTTCGCCTCTGCTAATGCGGTCGCGCACGTGCTTCAGCAGGGCGTCGAAAAGCTGGTAGAATACGTCCGCGGGCATATTTCATTCTGAAATAGGTCATCGATATTCTCGAAAGATTTGCATTAATGCACATAATTCTCCGCCGCAGCGCTCGTCTGCCCGATTGCTCGGGAGTCGTTGATCCTGCCCGACTTAGCTACGCGCCGCCCCTCAGATCCATTTCAGCCAAGTGACGATTTAAACAAGACGCGCATTTTCCGATTGAACTTCCTCTCCCTGTTGGAGCAGTCTTGACGGACAGTAGAGGCCCGAACGCCGCCTGGCATTACGGGCCCATAAGGAAGGATGGGAAATGGATTGGAACAAACGGGACCTGGAGTTCTTAGCCAAGTCCAACTGCCCCGCCTGCAAGGGACAGGGTTGTTTGCCGTTAAACCAGAGGAGGATTCGGCCTTGCGAGTGCTCTCTGAGGGGAATTTTCCGCGCCTGTTACGCGCGGTTCCGGGACTGCGTCAACGACGGACGCGCCCTGAGTCGAGTCAGCTTCGACCGATCCCCGACAGGACGCAGCAACCGCGGCATGTGGGGGCTAAAACGCGAAGAATACATGGCGGACTTCGAACTGATCGCCCGCCGCACCCTAACCCAAGCGGAACATCGACTGTTTCGCTTCCATCACATCCTCGCGGCCAGCGAGGCTATGTGCGCCAAGCGGCTGGGAATCTCCACCCAAGCCGCCAAGAGAGCCATTCAGCGGTTGGAGGTCAAGCTCGGACTGACATTCGCAACGATTGAGCCATACGCACTCTATCCGCTCTACGACTACTTCAATCGAACTCGCTCGGAGCCGGTCAAGCCCTGCCGCTTACCGGCCGCTCGCACAAGAACCTCAATCGTCCCTCGATTACCCATAAGGCAACTCGATCGCAGGCTCATCGCCTAACGCATCGCAAACAAAAAAGGCAGGGTCGTCAGGCCCTGCCTTAGCTCCTATTCGCTCAACGCGAGTTAGATGTTCTGCAAGCGCGTCGTCGCATCGCCGAAAGCATCCATCTTGACGCCCATGCGATCCATCAACGACAGATACAAGCTGCACATCTTGCGCTCTTCGTCGGGCTTGCCGAGATAGTTGAGCGCGCGGCCCGTTTCCAGAGCGCCGCCCATGCCGCCGGCCAGAATGACGGGCAGTCTGCTGTTGTCGTGCAGCCGGCCGATCCACAAGTTCGACAAGAACATCAGGCACGAATTGTCGAGCACCGTGCTGTCGCCCTCGGGCATCGAATCCAACTTCTGCGCCAAGTAGACCAACTGTTCGACGTGCCAACGAGCGACCCGCTCATACTCGTCGGAATTGTTGTTGTGCGAGGCGGCATGGTGACCGTCCGCCACCTGTAGGAAGGGATAGTACTGCGCGGACAAATCGCGCGAGATCAGCATCGAGGCTACGCGCGTACGGTCGCTCTGGAAGGCCATGGCGATAATGTCCATCAGCAGCTTCGAGTGCTCGCGCAGGTCTTCCGGCAATCCGTTCTGGGGCCGCTCCATGGTCCAGGTGGGCTTGTTGGTTTCCTTAGCCTTGTCCTCGGCCTTGTCCATGCTCTTGCGCATGCTCTCCACACGGCGCTCGACCTCGCGGACGCTGGTCATGTACTCGTCCAGCTTGGCTCGATCGCTTCCGCTGATCTCGCTCCCCAGGGCCTGCGCGCGATCCTTCACCCTGTCCAGAATCGAGATGTTGCGCAAGCTGCTGCGGTTCTCGAACAAATTATCGAAGGCCAGCGACGGATAGACTTCCACCGGCACCGGCGAATCCGGATTCTGCCAAGAGATGTGCGAACTGTAAGCCAACGAGAAGTTCGTCTCGTGGAAACCGGTCATCGGCTGTTCGCAAGACAGCACGATGCTCGCCTGCGGCGTGTCGACGCCGACGTGGTTGGCAATCACTTGATCCACCGAGATGCCCGAATGGATGATCGCGCCCGTGTCGAAGTGCACGCCCGAGAGCAAGTGGCCC
>CAZYOX010000308.1:0-5468 GCA_964649285.1 uncultured Bryobacterales bacterium
ACAGTACAGGGAGAGCTTTGACGTTTATGGCGACAAGGCGGCCTTCGAGTGGGCGCAGGTTGAGAATGAGCAGCCGGTGATTCACGTTGGGGAGCAACCTGAACGCGTGGAAGTCCCCGATTACGCCCGCCTGTTGCCGGAGCCGATCCAGCGCTTCACCACCAAAGGCGTATATGACGAAGAGCATGCGCATCTCTCCTTCACGCAAGGTGGCGGACACGGCGGTTCCCATCCGCACATGGTGCATGAGTTTCTTTCGAGTGTCGTTGACGGACGTTCGTCGTTCCCTGACGTATACCAGTCGGTCAACTGGACCTGCGCGGGGATTTGCGCTCACGAATCCGCAATGCAGGACGGCCGCAAGATTCAGCTGCCGGACTTTCGCAAGTGATTCTATGGCCGAGCTTGAAGCGCCTATCTGACTACAGGCCCTTCTTGCGTCCACCCAGCCGCCCTTTTATGATGAGGCGGCGGCCCAGCGGGCTGCTTTCCGGTGTGTGGATGCGCTACGCATTTCGTCGCCTTGGGTTCTTCCTCTTCCTGACCGGCCTGCCGGCCGTCGTTCTCGGTCAATCGGAATCGCTTGAGCGGCGAGCCCACACGCTTCTTAGCGCCAAGTGTTTCGCTTGTCATGGCGAGGCCAAAATGTCCGGCCTTGATCTTCGTGAACAGGCGACCGCGCTCCAAGGCGGAAAACGAGGCCCCGCTATCGTGCCGGGGAATGCCGAAGGCAGTCTGCTTTACCATGCCATCCGACGGGAAGGCGATTTGGAAATGCCCCCCGGCGATGCTGCGTTGTCCGCCGCCGAAGTGGTCCTGCTTCGGGACTGGATCAATGCAGGCGCTCGATGGGAAATGGGCGGCGCCAGTTCTCAGGTTGCGTCGTCGTGGTGGTCCTTCGAGATGCCTGTACGGCCGCCCGTCCCCTCAGACGCCAAGAGTCCCATTGACGCCTTCATCTTGAGCAAGCTCGATGAACGTGGCCTCAAGCAAGCGCCGCCTGCCGACAGGCGTACTCTCGCGCGGCGTGCGTACATCGACTTGCACGGCCTCCCTCCTACGCCCGAGGAGGTCCAGGCCTTCGTCGACGATCAGTCGCCGGACGCGTACAAGGACCTAATCGATAAGCTGCTCGATTCGCCCCGCTACGGCGAGCGTTGGGGCCGCTACTGGCTCGATCTCGTCCGCTATGCCGACACGTCAGGTTTCGAGACAGATCACTTCTTCACCACCGCCTGGCGCTATCGGGATTGGGTCATCGAGTCGTTCAATCAAGACAAGCCTTACGACACCTTTATTCAAGAGCAGATTGCCGCCGATGAGATTTGGTCCACCGATATGGATCTCGAAGGGACCGACGATCTTCCCAAAGAAAAAGAAGAGAACGTACATCGCCGTATCGGGACCAGTCTGTTCACCCTTGGTTCCTTCCCGATCGAATACACGTTCTATGGCGACCAGTTTCGCGCCGAATGGCAAGCAGACGCGGTCGATACCGTAGGCGCGGCATTCCTTGGACTGACCGTCGGTTGCGCACGTTGTCACGATCACAAGTTCGATCCGATCAGCCAGCGAGACTACTACCGCATGACGGCGCTGTTCGCCGGCAGCGTCGAGCGCGAAATCCCGCTGGTCAGCTTGTTTGACGTGCAGAGCAACACTCGCAACTTCCCATTGCTCGAACAAGCCAACATCCTCAAGCGCATGGTCCGCAGCGCCGGACGCTCCCGCGAGGGCTCTGATCAGGCACAGATGTCGGAAGAAGATCGCGACGAGTTGCTTCGGCGCCTAGGCGAAGCTTTCTTGCAGGCCCCCGAACCCTACTCCAGCGCCAAAGTGCTCGGTCACGAAGAGATTGTGCGCGATACGCACATCTTGGTGCGCGGCGACTTCAAGAATAGAGGCGAGAAGGTCGACCCAGGCTTTATCACCGCTCTGAATCCCGGCCCCCCTATCAAAGAGCCCGAGGGCGGCGTCCTCTTCGTGCCGCAGCGCCGAAAAGCATTGGCTCAGTGGCTCACCGCGCCTGATCAACCTCTCGTTGCGCGCGTGATGGTCAACCGCATCTGGCAGGGGCACTTCGGCTTCGGACTGGTGCGCACTCCCAACGACTTCGGACGCCAGGGAGACGCGCCCACGCATCCCAAGCTGCTTGACTGGCTGGCCGTCGAGTTTGCCGAGAAGGGATGGAGCATTAAGCAACTGCACCGCCTGATCATGCTCTCCGATACGTATCAAGCCTCCAGCGTCGGCGACGCGCAATCCATCGAACGCGACCCTGACAATTACTACCTATCCCGCATGAACCGTCGCCGCATGGACGCGGATGTCTTACGCGACAGCATGCTGGCGGTTTCCGGCAACCTCAACTTGAAGATGGGAGGCGTCGGCGTGATCCTGCCGCTCACGGAAGAGGAGATCCTGGCGGCACGCATGCCGCGTCTGTGGCCGGCGAATCCCGATCCGGCCGAACATGTCCGTCGCAGCGTGTACTTGCAGATGAAGCGCTCGCTGACGGTGCCCATGCTGCAGATATTCGACGCTCCCGACACGGCTACCAGCTGCCCGCGCCGCGAGACGTCCACTGTGGCTCCGCAGGCCCTCGCGCTGATGAACAGCAACTTCTCCACGACTCAAGCGGCCGAGTTCGCGAAACGAATTAGACAAACGGCGACGGACGACGGAAACTCGGTCGAAACCGCCTGGCTTCTTGCCTTGGGCCGTTCCCCCAGCGACAGCGAACGCGCGACGGCCATGGACTACCTAAGCCGCAACTCGCTTGAGCGTCTCTGCCTGTTGATCTTCAACATGAATGAGTTCGTCTATGTGGACTAGAGACTCACGCCGCGAATTTCTCAAGACTTCCGGCCTAGGTCTCGGTTGGCTTGCCGCGCTCGATCTGGCGCAGCGCGACGCATCTGCTCAGTCCCTCAATCCACTGGCGCCGAAGAAGTCCCCTTGGCCTGCTACGGCCAAACGCGTGATTCATTTGTTCATGCAAGGCGGCCCGAGCCAAGTCGATACGTACGATCCGAAGCCGCTATTGAACAAGCTGCACGGCCAGCATCCGCCCGCTAGCTTTGGCAACGCGGACTTCCAGAACGGCCAGTTCCAGGACACGCTCGTGCTTGGCTCGCCTCGCAAGTTCCAACGCTATGGCCAGTCCGGTCTCGAAATATCAGACCTGTTCCCTCATACGGCGCCGTGCGCTGATGATCTAGCCGTAATCCGTTCCTGCTATCACGAGGGCTTCACGCATTCGCAAGCGCAGTTCCTAATCAACAATGGCTGGCCACGTATCGGGCGTCCGTCTCTTGGCTCTTGGACGCTCTACGGCCTCGGCTCAGAGAACGAGAATCTCCCTGGATTCGTCGTGCTTCTGCAGGCCGGCGTACGCTCCGGCCCAGCCGTCTACGGTCAGGGATTTCTGCCTGCCGTGTATCAGGGAACCTCATTCCGTCCCGGTACGAATCCCGTCCTGAATCTGAGCCCGCCCAAGGACATGAGCGCTGCGCAGCAGCGTGACCTGCTTGACACGCTGCGGACGCTCAACGAACAGCACCTTGACGCGCGCAATCAAGACTCCGAGCTCAGCGCCCGTATCGAGTCTTACGAACTTGCCTTCCGCATGCAGATGGCCGCGCCGGAAGCCACGGACATCAGCAGCGAGTCAGAAGCTACCAAGAAGCTCTATGGCATCGACGATCCCGTCGCTGGAGACTTCTCTAGCCGCTGTCTGCTGGCGCGCAGGCTAGTGGAGCGCGGCGTGCGCTTCGTTCAGGTGTGGTCCGGAGACGGCATGAACGCCACCGACTGGGATGGGCACATCCACTGCGATCAAAACCACTTGGATCGCGCCGCCGAAACCGACCGGGGCGTCGGAGCGCTGCTTACCGATCTCAAATCACGTGGCATGCTCGACGACACGCTCGTTATCTGGGGCGGGGAATTCGGCCGAAGTCCCGTCGCTGACGGCGGCTCCGGCGGCGCCGATGGACGCGATCACAACCCTTACGGCTTTACGCTGTGGATGGCCGGCGGCGGCGTCAAGGGCGGGCAAGTCATCGGCGACACCGACGAACTCGGGCTGCGCGCCGTCGACTTTCCCGTACACCTGCACGATTTGCACGCCACCATTCTCGGCCTGCTCGGTCTCAATCACGAACAGCTCACTTACCATCACCTCGGACGCGACTTCCGGCTTACTGATGTCGGCGGCAAGTTGGACCTCCTGCATCAACTCAAGCAGGGATGACGCCGGACGCGGCGGTTGCTGCTCCTGTTGTCGTGCTGTCCGGCGCTAGTGCGATCGGACCAAGGTCGAGATAGAAGGTTGTGCCCTCGGACACGCGGGAGGCGAGCCGGATTCGGCAACCGTGGATTTCGATGATCCTCTTCACCCAAGCCAGCCCGATCCCAAAGCCGTCAGGGAACTCGTCTTCGGCATGAGCGCGGCGAAACATCTCGAAAACTCGGAGTTGTTGCCCGGGCTCGATGCCGACACCGTTGTCCTTTACGAAGACGGTATAGGCATCGGCAACAGCCAGTCCGATCTCAATCGTCTTGACCGCGTTCCGGTTGTACTTGATTCCGTTGCTGATGAGATTGAGAAAAACATCGCGGATCAAGCTGGGCTCGCCTCTGACAATCGGCAATCGTCCTCTCACCATGACGCGCGCGCCTTCACGCTCTAGCGTCGCGCGAAGAGATTGCGTCGATTCCGCGACGATCTGGTTCAAATCCATCGGGACGGCTTGTAGTGACCGTCTGCCCAGGTGCATGTACTTGAGAAGGGCGTCG
The DNA here is from genome assembly GCA_964649285.1 of uncultured Bryobacterales bacterium. Classification (GTDB taxonomy): domain Bacteria; phylum Acidobacteriota; class Terriglobia; order Bryobacterales; family UBA6623; genus CAMPKL01. The sequence continues at coordinate 4,801 of CAZYOX010000308.1, forward strand.
ATCCTGTCCGCCAACTGGCGTATCAGCGTGTGGATGGACGCAACATGCTTCTGCACGCCGTCGCTGCTGCTCGAGACGGCATCCTCGACCAAGGTGGCGTGAAAGGAGATTGTGCGTAGAGGTTCCTTGAGGTCGTGCGCGGCGACCGCTGCCAGGGCTTCCAGTTCCTCGTTCGCCGTCTTGAGCTCGTGCGCGCGATCAAAGAGCTCTTTCTTCTGCTCGTTGATCTGAGCGATCTGAAGCCGCTGCTTCTCGGCCGTCCGCTTCAGCTCCTCAGCGGTCTTCTCAAGCAATTGCCGGCTGCGCGTCCGCTCGGTTATGTCGATGGATAAGCCGGTGAGGTGGTGCGGCGCATCCGAGACGACGCCTTGAGTCAGCAGGTGGCGCACATGGCCGTCTCCCTGCCGGACCCGCAATACCAGATCCATCCCTTGGCCTGATGCGGCGGCGCGCTCGACGGCTTCGAGCAGAATGCCGCGATCGTCGGGTTCGAGCAGAGCGAGCCAGGAGGCACTGTCTCCGGGAAAGGTGTTTGGATCGATGCCGTGCAGCCGTTCCATGCCGGCGTCCCAGAGGATCTTGTCTTCGGAAACGCGCCTAGTCCACATCCCGTCTCGCAACGCTTAAAGATTATGTATGCGTTATCCCGTCTCCTACATCTCGCGCAC
>CAZYOX010000309.1:0-454 GCA_964649285.1 uncultured Bryobacterales bacterium
TGCAGTGGGAAATGCTGAAGATGCTATCCCGGAAGGTGTTGAGGTAGCCGCTGACGAGCGCGGCTTTGATGCGCGGGTCGAGGGCTGTGGCGAACGTCGTGATCGTCCCGCCGCCGGAGATGCCCATGCAGCCGACGCGATCGGCGTCGAGGTCTTCGCGCGTCTCGATCCAGTCGATGGCGCTCATGACGTCGTGGACGCGCCAGCAGCGGAAGGCGAGCTGTTCCATGGCGACGGCGGTCATGCCGTGCCCGGTACTCGGAGCGCGGGTAGGGAGTGGGCGGCTGGCGTTGAGCACCCCGGGCTTGCGCCTCGGGGCTCTTGATTCCTTCGCCCCGATAACGGGGCTTGGGGGTGGTGGTAGGGATCTGGTGACCCCGGGCTTGCGCCTCGGGGCTATTGATTCCTTCGCCCCGATAACGGGGCTTGGGGGTGGTGGTAGGGATCTGGTGAC
>CAZYOX010000309.1:554-5459 GCA_964649285.1 uncultured Bryobacterales bacterium
CCCGGGCTTGCGCCTCGGGGCTATTGATTCCTTCGCCCGCAAACGGGGCTTGAAGACGCGTATACCCGACCCATTCCCAGACCCGGCGCTCGCGCTACGATAGATCCCCACCACCATGGACTATCAATTCCTCTTGTCTATCGCAGGAAACTCCTTTGCCTTTCTGGGCGGCTTGTTGCTTGCCGTCGACGTCATCCGGGCCAACTCGCGCTACAGGCAGGCGCTGGCGCTCTCCGAGGAATCGGACGACCTCTTGGCGGGCCTGAAGCTCACGGTCGACGGAGTCGCCTTCAAGAAAAACCCCGACGCGATCCTCTTTCGGCGGGCGAGCAAGACGGCGATCATCGGCAGCTTGCTGCTGACGCTCGGCTTCCTGCTGCAAACTGCCGGCACGATCGCCGGGCGCGGGGGCGCAGGCTAAATCTTTCTGACCTCGATGACTCGGATGCCGATCGGCTTGTGCAGGCCTTTGCGATCGACGCGCCAGTAGAGCACATAGCCGGGGAAGAACTCGTAGCCGATGCGGCCGGTTGGGTCCTGCTCGCCGAGAATGCTGGGCGAGTCAGGATTGTCCTGGAGTTGATGGAGCAGCTTCTTTAGCGCTGGCCGCACTTTTTCGGGCAGCCGCTGGATCTGCTCTCCGAAGTCCAGCGGGACGTCAAACGGGAGGTCCATTGCGCTCAAGAGTCAGCAAAGATATCGTCGACGGTCTCGAACCGTTTGAACTTGCCGGCATCCATCTCCCGCTCTCTGCGGTCGAGTTCGCGCAGCACGTCGGGGTTGAATAGCCGCGTGGGGACTTCCTTGCAAGGTTCGCACTTAGTGATCGTGGAGCCCACGACCTCGACCCGAATCGTGTCGCCGACATCGAGGTGGAGCTCTTTGAGCATCTTCTCGGGAATCGTGACTTGCCGCTTGCCGGCGATCCTCAAGCTGTAAGTAGTAGCGTCTGCCATGGTCTTTCCGCCAGATTATCCGATTGTCGGAAAATCCGACGCTCCAACCGCATTATAGCTCCTCGCCGACGGGCGTCAAGCAAAGTCGCCGGGAAGGGAATAGTGACGCATGGCGCTTGTGCATCGGGCGGCTCGGCAAAGAGGAGAGGGATTGCGGTGGTGGTGCGGGGTTGAGGCGGCGGTTTGGGGTGACAGTCAACGCGTGACAGTCACCTGCGGGCAGGTTTGGGAAGCGGGTCGGATGACGTGCGAGGCGTTATAGATGTTTCGCCAAGAAGGGGAGGCCCGCGACGCCGTGAAAGCTGTGTTCGCCGGGGAAGACTTCGTGTTCGGTGAGGTCGGGGGCGCCGAGGACTTCGTAGACCTTCTTGACCCTGGCGAAGCTTTCGCGGCTGGCGGCGATGGGGAAGATGTTGTCTTTTTCGCCCGACTCCACAAATAGGGGCCGGGGGGCGATGAGGCCGGCGATGTCGTACATTTCGCACCACTGCAAAATGCCTGGCACGTAGTTGTCGATGCAGTGGGAAATGCTGAAGATGCTATCCCGGAAGGTGTTGAGGTAGCCGCTGACTAGCGCGGCTTTGATGCGCTGGTCGAGGGCCGCGGCGAACGTCGTGATCGTCCCGCCGCCGGAGATGCCCATGCAGCCGACGCGATTGGCGTCGAGGTCTTCGCGCGTCTCGATCCAATCGATGGTGCGCATGACGTCGTGGACGCGCCAGGCGACCATCGTTTCCCCGAGCAGCAGCGCGGCGCCGGCGGTGGGTTGGCATGAGGCCGTCCCCAGACCCTTGGCCTTGGCTAGCGGATCGCGGCGGCAGCCGAAGGCGACCTGTTCGATGGCGACGGCGGCCATGCCGTGCTCGACGCATTGGATGGCGAAGTCGTGTTGGTAGCCGTCCTTGTTGGTGCGGTCGCGTCCTTGGTCGTCGATGCCGACGATGTCGTCGACGCCGCGGCCGTGTCCTGGGAGGCAGATCATGGCGCGGTGGGGAGCGGCGGCGTCGCGCGGCGTCAATAGGTAACCGAGAACGAAGAGACCGGGGCGGCTCTGGAAGACGAACTTTTCGCGGCGGTAGGCGGGGAAATCCTTGACCTCAAGCGTATGGGGCTCGAGCGGCGTGTCGCGCGAGGGGAGTCCGCCGATGAGCTCGGTGACTTTGTTGCGGAGGTCGCTCTGCCAGCGTTCGGCGGCCTGGCGGTTGGCGGCTTGGAAGGTCATGCGCAGGGGGGCCTGTTGGTAGCGGGAGCGCGACCAGATGACGGGGTCGAAGGCGGCGGGGTCGAGTTGGTTTTCGAAGCCGTCGAGGGCGCCTTGGTAGGCGGGGGATTGCGCGGGGAGCGCGGGGGCCAGGGCGGCGGAGGCGCCGGCTAGGGCGAGTTGGCGGCGGGTGAGGCGTGGCATGGGTTAAGTGTACTCGGGAGGGTGGCGGTGACGGGCACGGATGCCTGTTTCAGGTTGGAGGCGGCTTGGACGATCCTTCCGGCGGAAATGAAACTGCCCCATCAGCGGTAGCTCGCGCTGATGGGGCAGCTGTTTTCAGTTGCAGGCGGCTATGAACCGCCTGTTCAGACGGTTTCAGGGCTACCAGGAAAGGCGAGCGTTCAACTGTATCTCCCGAACATTGGTGTAGGACCTAAGGAAACCGAAGGTGCTGCTGTTAATGCCGGTGTTAAGATTGCCACGCTGAATGTGGTTGAATGCGCTGAACATATCCGCACGAATTTGCAGGTTAGCGGCCTCCGCTATCGAGAAATTCTTGCTGAGTGAGATATCCATGTTCCACGCTCCTGGTCCGCGAACGGCGCCGTAGCCGAGGTTGCCCGGCCGATAGGGGCGATTGGATACCGGATCGATCGGCACTCGCTGGAACGCAGCCTTGTTCAAGTACTGGCCCGTCTCTTGGTAGTTGTCCAATACGGCCTCGCCGCCGATATAGTCCGGGCGATCGATAGCCGGATCCGCGGTCGAGGTTTGGGTGATGTGCAGGGGTTGTCCTGTGCGGAAGGTGCCGATGCCTCCAATGCCCCATCCGCCTAGGATGTGACGTGCAAACCCAAGGCTTCGGAATTCCGGCAAGTCATAGAGGTAGTCGACGGAGACGTAGTGCGTGATGTCGCCGTTAGAGGGCGACATTTCGACATCGACGTTCCAGAAGTCTTGAACCTTCTCGGAGTTGTCGCCCGAGATATAGCTGCCGGGGTCGCCGCCGCCAGTGGCCATGGACTTGGACCACGTGTAGTGGATTCCGCCGGATAGACGATTGGAGTAACGCCTCCGTAAAGAGGTTTGCCAAGAGTTGTAGTTCATCGTCTGCGAGGAATCGGCGTAGTACGTGGCCTTGAGCATGGGGTTCGGCCGTTGGCCGGTCACGCGATCAGGCACGTTGGCGGCTCTCCACAACATGAACTTCCTGCCGAGAAGGCCCACGTAAGAAGATTCAAGAACCATGTTCTCCGTCAGGCTGTGTTGAATTCCCAAAGTGAAGTGCATCGTGTAGGGATTCTGCAGATGGGGATCAATGATGTTGAAGAGATTGTCGAATCCCTGATTCTTCGCCTGGTTCTCGATGATCGGGTAGAGGTCATCGTTGTACAGGGGATACTTGATTCCCAGATCCAGAGCCTCCGCTCTGCTGAAGATGACCCTCTTGGGTACGTATCGGGTTCCCACGCCCTGCCATAGGGAGCTGAGAACTTGCGGACTGAATAGGGTGGCGAATCCGCCTCTGACCACGGTCTTATCTCCGCCGCCGGGGCTATAGCTGAAGCCGAACCTGGGCGCGAAATTGACCTTATCGTGCTCATAGGGGCTATTGACGTCTCGAATCGGTCCGATATTCCAGTCCGTGTCCAGGAGGCCGTCCGGATTAAAGAAGAAGGCTCCCGAGTTGTTACGCTCCGTCGCCGTCATGTTGGAGAAGAAGTCGTAGCGCACGCCGATGTTGAGGGTCAAATTAGGAGTAACGCGCCAATCGTCTTGAGCGAAAAGGCCCACGGTATAGATTCGAGCGAGATAGTTTCCGTTGCCGTAGGAGACGTTGGTGGTGCTGGGGATATTGTTTAGAAAATCATCGAGACCGTTATAGGTCCATTTGATGCTCTCGGGATTATCGCGCCGGCCCGTGTTGTAGTTCCAAAGTCCTCCGAACTTGAACGAATGGTTCCCTCGGTAGAGGGCGAACTTCTCTCCGGCGGAAAACGCTTCGCCATCAAGGATGTTGAGCTGGGTGATGGGCGTCCGCCAGCCGAAGCTGGATTGCAGAGTGCCGACGCGACGGCCATATTCCAGAATTTCATTGGGATTTTTCGGATCGACCTGAGAGAAGAAAGCTTCTGAGTGGCGCGTGACGGTGTAGTCATACCCGAAGCGCGTCTCGGACGTCCAGGTAGAGCCGGTGGTCGTGTAGCTTGCGGCCATCCGACGCTGATTGATGTTCGTCGTGATGTCGTTGATCTTGTTCACATAGGGTTCCGGGTTGTAACGGTACGGCTTACCCCTTGTGAAAGTGAGCGAAAACGCATTGGTGTTGTTCAAATTGTAATCGCCTTTGACGGTAACGTGATTATCGGACCTTCTGCCCGAACTCGCGCCTATGAACTCGCCGGTCAGGCCGTTGGGATCATGGGGTTCGGTGGGCAGCGGCAACGTGCTTAGGGGCAGCTCGTAGTCCGGGACGGCGGCGATCAATTGATCGCGCACGGATTGGGTAGGCATGTCTTGCCTGAAGAGTTCGAACGCGGCTTCACGGTATCCCTCATAGGCGCCAAACACGAACAACTTGTTTCGCACGATCGGACCACCCGCCGAAAAGCCGAACTGGTTCGCCCGCCTCGCCAATCCGGGGCAGGTCCTCGCCTGGTCGCGGCCGCTGGTGCGCCAGCTGGCGGTTTTGACCGGCCTCGCTTTCATCGCCGGGCTTTATTATGCGCTCCTGCACTCGCCGGC
>CAZYOX010000310.1:0-5455 GCA_964649285.1 uncultured Bryobacterales bacterium
AGCTGCGAGACCGCCGCCGATGGCCGCCGTCAGAGCCATGAAGGCCCTACGGCTCGACCGTGGATCGTCTTTGGATTCGGACATAGCGAATCAATCTTAGCGCAGCAAAACGAAGACGGCCAAGGCGCGAAGGGCGCCTTGGCCGCCATTAATTAATTCGACTGATGCCGAAGTTAGTTGAAGTCGACGGTGACGAAGGTGGTATCGGCGTAGGTGATCGTACCGATGTCGAGACTCGGAGCGGTGAAGGTGTCGTATACGCCGCCGCCGACGATGAGAGCGCCGCTGGCGAAGCCCTCAATCAAGTCGCTGGCGGGCAAACTCAACAGGACCGCGGCCGGGACAGTGAACGAGCTAGCCGAGGGAGAGGCCGAGCAATAAAATTGCGCGCCCACGGTATTGGAGCCGACCGTGGTCGATGAACCTCCGATGATGCTGACGTAGTCATACCCGGAGGCCGTGTACTCGATCTTAAGGCCCGCGCTTCGGTCGATGGCGGCGCTGGCGGCCGGCTGGTTGAGCCACTGGAAATCCTGCGGCACAACAAGCGAGGCGCTGTGCGCGCCGACATCGGCGCCGCCTGGAGCCGTAACAGTAGTTAGACCGGGCTCATAGTAGGTATCCGGCGTAAATTGCTGTTTCGCCTCCGGAGTGAGGAATGGGAACGACGGCAACCCAAAGGATTTGGAGTAGAGCCCGAGGCTCGTCTTAGGGATCGTTTCGTCGCCTCCCGGCCCTGTAATCGAGAGTTGCGCTCCCGCGTCGAGCGGGGCTGCCGGATTGAGGTCGGGAATTGTCGCCTCGTCGCCGACGTAACGATAAACATTGCATGAGCCTATGGTTGTGACTCCCAAATTACCCGCGAAGGCCGCGACATTCGCAACGGTTACCTTCTCGTAAAATGCCGAGGCGCTGTCGATCACGGTGTCGAGACTCTGCGCAGGCCCAAACGCGCCGAAGTCAAGACTAGACCGTCCCCTGGATAAGGCAATAACGCCGGCATTGTAAGTGTCGCCGTTTTGCAACTGGCTTAAATCCGGACCTCCAAAGATCGGATCGGGGGTGCAGTCCGCTCCGGAAGGATCGATGGACACGGTCGCAAAGTTACTCGACACACCGTTAACGACCACGACAAGGGGCAAAAAGCAACCGGACATATCGGGGGTCTTGATGCGGATTTGATCGATCGACGAACAGCAGCCAGAACGGCCGGCGTAAAGGACCTCCTGCTCCTGGTTCGCCACGTAGACCTTCACGGCGTCGGCCCCAATATTGCCGGTCTTCGGCTTGCCGTCATCATTGCCATCCAAGGAGGCTCCGAGTCCAGTGCCCCAGATGTCAATGAAACTGGAATTGCCGGGCGCGGCGGAGTTGGTCGTCGTATATACGGCCGAGTTCGCCAGCGGATCGGTAGCGACCGCCGGGCCGAGGCCTTGCTGGTTGATGGTGAAAATGCCGAAGCTGCTGGCGACGACCTTGACAGGGCCGGTTCCGGCCACGGCGCCGTTGTAGCGGACCGTCATTGTGCCTGTGCCAATCGGCGTATCGGAGGGCAGAATGCCGGCGATTTGTCCAGCTGACGTGTAGACCACAAAACAGTCCTTCGTGGTCGAGCCGACGGTGACCTCAATCGTCGTGCCGGCCAGTTCCGTGGGGAACGGCCATGGGTTGGGGTACTCAATCGACGCGGGTCCAAGGCCGGAGCCGAAGGCGACGAACATGCTTCCTTGCGCGATGCTCCCGTTGGGCAGCGCGGGGTTGACGTAGCTCGCGGCGTTGACCGGCGTGAGGGTCTGCGCGCCTGCGGTTGCCGCGATCAGCAGCAGGCAGAGCGTAGGGAGAGAAAAACGAAAAAGTGGACGCATATTGGCAATACCATTAGCACGCCGCAGCGTCCAGCTCCAAGGACTTTTTATGGGAACGAGAGAGAGCGACCTCCGCGCCGCGCGGCGGAGGCTCGGCATCCCCAAGCGGGCTCCCGCGATGCGGGGATTTCGACCCGGATGGCCCTAGCAATTGCGATCCGGACCTGGGCAATAGAGGCCCTGATGTCCGGAAGTACCATGCGTACCCGAGTGCGATCTGGCCCGCCAATTCGGAACCGCTGCAGCTGATTTCGCGAACGCCATGGCCGTGGACGCGACCTGGAGCCGTAGGTCGTTTGCATCAGTTGAAGTCAACGTCCTGCTGGGTGACGCTTGAGACGAAAGTGATTGTGTTGCCGACCGTTCCGCCGACCTGGAAAGGCACGATCTTGTAGCCGGTTACGGTCAGCGATCCCGTGCCGAAACGCCCGTCTTCGCTGCTAAGCGGCGTATCGGGAAGCGACGCCAGCACGTCGGGAGGGACGGTGAACGAACCAGCGGAGGCGTCGGCAGCGCAGGCAAACCAGATGTCCACGCCGCCGCTGTCTGTCAGGGACGCGAATCCCTTGATCTCTACAAAATCGTAATCGCTTGCCTCGTATCTGAACACTGGCGGTTCGTCGCGTTTGATGACGGTTCCGATTTCCTTACGGTTGAGCCATAGCAACTCTGAGGGCAGCTCGATCTCTGCCTCGTGAGCGGCCACGTCGAGGCCTCCGGGCGCGACAATGCGCTGTAGCCCGGGCTGGAAAAACCCTGTTACGCTCTCCTCGTCTGGAGAACCCACGTGATCGAACAGCGTGGCGTAGAACGTGCCGTCCGGTTGCTTGGTGAGTTGGGCGCTTAAGGCGAGCGGTCGAAACAACTCCAGCGGTTCTCCCGCATCGAGCCTCGGCCTTGACAAAATCGCCGAAGAGTTCGCGGGCATTACGGAACAGGCTCCGATAGTCGATACGGCCTGTACGTCCTCAAGCCGGCTAGGGTCTGGAACGCTCGTTCGCTCATAGACAGCCCGCGCCGATTCGAAGGAGCGTAGCAACTCGTCGGATACGTTGACACCGTCCGGGTCCGCTTCGAGGGTATTGACCTGCACGAGTTGGATAGAACCCGTTGCTCGCTCTTCTCCCTGGTGCAACGCACCGACGTCAAGAGGACCGAACAGGGAATCATATTCGCAGGCCTCGCCCGAGGGGTCGATTGCCACCGAGCCGTAGTTCGCGGGAACGCCGTCCACGAATATGGTGAGCGGCAAGAAGCATCCCGTGATGTCTGGCGTGACGATGCGTACGATGTCGACGGCGGAGCAGCAGCCCGAACGGCCGGCATAGACAACGGGAACGTCCACGCCGGCGACGAGCACCCTGACGTCGTAGTCTAGGTCGCGCACCTCTGGCTGGCCTTCGTCGTTAAAACCGACAGCGCCAAGGCCAGTGCCCCAGATATCGATGAAGTCGCCTGGCTCCGCAGAGTTAGCGATCGAGTAGAGTTCCGCGTCGGCCCGCGGGTTGGTAGCGACGGCTTGTCCGCTGCCGCTCTGCCTGGTGGTGAAGACGCCGAAGCTGTGAGCGACGACGGAAATTGGTCCGCTGCCGACGACCACGCCTAGATGGCGTACCCTCACCGTACCTTCGCCGATCGGCGTTTCAGATGGGAGAATCGCAGCCGCCTGAAGGGACGAAGTGTAAACGAGAAAGCAACTCGTGATGTGTCCGCCGACCTCCACCTCAACCGACGTGCCGGCTAAGATCAGCGGGAAAGGCCAAGGATTAGCGTGGACGATCTGCAAGGGGCCCATGCGCTCGCCGAAGACAACGAATAGCCCGCCCTGCGCGATGCCGCCGTTCGGCAAACCGTGCTTGGCGTAGCTTGCTGCGTTCGTTACGGCAATCTGCTGCGCGGCCAGGGGCATCGCCCAGGCAAAGCAAAACACGATGACGATTGCGAGACGATCGATGGGGCGCATGATCGGTCCGTTGCCTTCCGGCGATGCCGCTACTTCGTCGGCGGCTTGCTGGGCCGCATTTCGAGGCGGCTAATCAAGTTCCGGTCAGGCATCGAAATCAAGTCTACCGCCGTATCAGCGATGGCGACGGGATCAAGTTTCCACTCGGCCCCGCCTGAACCGCTCTGCATGAACTCGGTTGCCACGCTGCCTGGCATGATTTGCGAAACGCGTATGTTGTCGTTGCGCAAATCGAGCATGATCGCTTCGCTAAAGCCGTTGAGTCCGAACTTCGAGGCGTTGTAGGCCGATCCCCCAGGGAACGTATTGCGCCCCGCCAAGCTGCCGATGTTGAGGATGAATCCCCCGCCTCGCTTCTTCATTTGCGGCACGGCCGCGCGCACGCAGTAGAATGCGCCGCTGAGGTTCGTCTCGATGATGGCGTGCCACTGCTCCAGAGAGATCTTGTCCACTGGAGCGAAATGGCCTACGCCGGCATTGTTGACCAGAATATCGACGCCGCCGTAGGTGTCCGCGACGAACGCAAACAGCGCTTCAACTTCTTGCCACTTCGAAACATCGCAACGCCTACCCGAGACTTCGCCATCCGCCGAGAGGTCTTTTACCGCTACGGCGAGGGCCGCCGAGTCGCGTCCGCAGACAACTATCTTGGCGCCTTCGCGTACCAATGCCTTGGCGATAGCCAAACCAATGCCCTTGGTTCCGCCGGTGACGATTGCTGTTTTGCCTTTGATTTCCATACTGGTTAGCTCCCTGCGACGACTAGGCGACGCCTCCCCTAAGCTACAATAAAAGTCCTTCCACGGCCTCTTCGTTATCGAGAACGGCTCATGTCTACTGAGTTAGAGCGTACGATCGATAGCATTGTCGGCGACACCGTCAGCTCGAAGATGGACACTTTCGCCGCGGACCTAGCCGTGCGCCTGCGTGCCGAATGCGCCGCTCTGGTCGAGCACATTCGCAGAGTGGACCCGCCCCGTGAGGTCGGCTCCTACGACAAATTGCTGGAGGGTTTGCGCCGCATACAGAAAGCGACGTCGGTGGTCGAAGTCGCCGGCGCCTTGGTCGATTCGGCCGCAACTTTCTGCGGGCGCGCCGGGCTGCTCATCAACAAAGGCGACAACCTATTAGGCTTTCGGCTAGCCGGCGCCGCGACCGAGGACAAAGCGGACGCCTTTCAGGAGCTTTCCATTGCTTTGGTCGACGCTGCCGCTTTTGAGCAAGCCGTTGGCCTTTCGGACAGCGTCGTCGGTTCCGGCTCCGCGCGCGATCTTTCGGCTTCTTTCGTCGATCTGCTGGCGCTCCGGCCGGAAGACCGCGTCGGGCTATTCCCGGTCCGGCTGCGGTCGAAGGTGCTGGCCGTTCTGTATTGCGACTCCAAAAGCGGAGCGGGCGCCGGTGCGCCCATGCAGACCACGGCGATCGAGGCGTTGATCTCTTCGGCCGAGGGTTGGATCGAGGCTGTGAGCACGCGCAAACGCTAGCGTCTTAGCCGCTCTCCGGATTCCTAGCTTTTATCCTCGGCGAATTGACCCTTACAATAGAGAGAGCTTGACGAGCTCCACGAAACATATTGGACGCTCCCTGGTTTGGCCCCTGCTGCTGACGGCATTCCTCTCGGCGCCCT
>CAZYOX010000311.1:0-5433 GCA_964649285.1 uncultured Bryobacterales bacterium
GAGTTCTCCAAGCTCTTCCAGCCCGGACCAGTCCAGGGCGCCTATTCCCGCGACCCGAGCGAACGCTTACAGGCATGACAGGGAGCTAGTTCATCAAGAGAGTGAGGCGAATCGCGGCAAGGGGGCCATGGGATGCTGATGCTCGGCAACCGACTGACCGTTGTCGCCTCGGTCTGACTGGCGAATCCCGACTTGCTTACACATTGCCGCCGGCGTTCCTTTCGGAATTTCCTTCGTTGTGCAGACAATCAGGAGGAAGCGATGTTGCAATATCCCGCAGACTGCAAGCCGATAAATCCGCTACTGCGGATGGGTAAGGGCAAGATAGTCAACGATCAAGTTGAACGTTTCGTCGCTCATCCGCGGCATTTGCGCATCGTCCATCAAATTCGACATCTCGGTCACGATCGCGACCCAACCGTCGCGATTGCGATAGGTGCTTTCCCACTTGTCGGCCAGATGGCATCCCATGCAATTCGTTTCGAGCGCCGCGGGTCCCTGCTCGAGTATCTGCTCGCGTGTCAGAGGAGCATCAGCCGCGGGTACGCCGCGTTCCTCTTGCGCAGACTGAGCCGAAGGGACGGAAGGTTCTTCTCTGCCGGCGCCGCTTGACGTCCCGCCAAGCGCAATCAGAGCGAGCGCGGTCGCTGCGATATGATGCTTGATCTTCATTCCAACTACTTCTCCCGCAAATGCATCAATCACCCTCAGCGTAAGGAAACGAGCCCAGCGAAGCAAGGTGACGCACCCTTGCTGGTAAAGTAGTCAAATTCAGAAAACAACGCGAGAGACAGGATTTTTATGAGCATTGGATACGTAAGGCGATTGTGGACGCTGCCGCTCGCCGGCGTCCTCGTGATCTTTGCTTGCGTGGGCTCCGCCCGTGCCGGCGACTATCTGACGGAAGGAAACGACCCGGCGCGTACCGGTTGGATCAAAGACGAGAAGATGCTGACCAAGGCCAGCATCGACAAGGTGAAGTTGCTGTGGCGCGTACAGCTGCCCTCGGTGCAGCGCCTCTATCACAACATCCACACGCCGCTGGTGATCGAGGGGGTCCAAACGGAGCAAGGCGTCAAGGAAGTGGCTGTCGTGGCCGGCATCGCCGATCAGCTGTTCGGGCTGGACGCCGAGAACGGAACGATCCTGTGGACCAAGCAGATGGACCACGCCCTCGGCGGACTTCCCGATTCTTCCCATCGGCTGTGCCCCAATGGACAGACGTCAGTGCCCACCGTAGAAAAGATGCCGGATGGCTCTTACAAGATCTGGGCGCTTGCCGGAGACGGACGCCTCTGGCAAGTCGATCCCGCGACGGGCAAGGACCTGGCTCCGCCGCAAGTTTGGTATCAAGGCGGAAACTTCAAGACTTATGCCCTGAACATGACGAACGGCTACGTGGTCACCTCCACGTCCCAGGGTTGCGGCGGCCATATCAACGCTTTTGGCTTTTTCAACACCAGGGATGGCAGCACCATGCAGTTCGCCCCGATCGGCGGCGGTATGTGGGGCCGCCGCGGCGTCGCCGTCGACTCCCAAGGCGCGGTCTGGATCGGCACGGGCGGCGCGCGTTTTCAGCCGCAAGGCGGCATTCAAGGCCCTGCAACCCTCGCCACTTCGATCGTCGGAGTGAAGCCCAACCCCCAAACCAACACAGTCGATCTGGTTGGCGCTCATTCGGCATACAACTCCAACTGGATCTTCAAACGCGACTTGGATATCAGCGTCAGCCCCAACATCTTCACCGTCGACGGTAAAGAGATGCTGGCCTACACGCATAAAACCTGCCGGGTGCACCTGGTGGATCTGGATGCTGTGCGCAAAGCGGGCGCCAAGACCCTGCGCGAGACTCTCGACACGACTTCGCTGATCTGTAACGACCGGCAGCTCTGGGACGAAAAAGGCGCCTGGGGCGCTATTACTACCGCGCAGGATTCAGCGGGCGAGCATTGGCTCTTCGTTCCCTTCTGGGGCGAGAAGTCTCGTGAGTTCAATCCGCCGATCGTCAACAAGCCGGCCGTCCCCGACGCGCGCGTATGGGACAACCAGTTGTCCAAGCATGGCGGCGTCGCCGCCTTCACTGTGGACCGTGACGGCTCGGGCTTCAAGCTCACCCCGCGCTGGATCTCGCAAGACATGAACATGGGCGAAGCGGGGCTCTTCGCCAACGACGTTTTCTGGGTGTTCGCCAGCGGCGTGAACAACCGCCAGCAGGGCCGCGAGATAGCTTGGGACGACCATTTCACGCCGTTCGGCCAACAGCCGCATCCGGGCCTCGATATGGGTACCCACGCGACCATCTACGCGCTCGATGCCCAAACCGGCAAGACACTGTGGGATAGCGGCGACCAGATTAAAACCTGGAACCACTGGAACACCATAACCCTGGCGAACGGCAAGGTCATGCTAAGCACGGTGGACGGCGTCGTCTACGCCTTCGGAATTGAACAGCAATAGGCGGAAGGAAGAAGAATCGTGAAAAAGAACATTCTCTACGCCACGCTAGCGGTATCCGTCCTTGTAGGAACTCCCGTCTCAAGTATCGCCTGGGGCCAGATCGTTGGCCGCGCCACCCAACAGGACTGGGCTAACGCCGGCGGCGACGCCCAGCGTACCAACTGGCAGCGCATCAGTCCTGGTTCCCCGGCCTCGCGCACCATCAGCCCCGAAACCGTCGCTGGAGCCAAGATCGACTTTAGTTCGCCGGATGAGATGTCGGGATTCGGACTCCAAATCAAAACCAAGCTTGAGAATACTTCCCGCAATCTGGCCTCGGTGTCGGGCGGAGTGACGATCACGGCGGCCGGCCTAGGATTGAATCTAGGCATCGTAGGCGCTTCGGGCAATCGCACCATCGGCATCGATCCGGATACAGGCTACGAGTTTTTCGTCACCAAACATGAGGGTGAAAACCCGGCCGGCTCGCCGTTGTGTCCCGGCTCCAGCTTGGCGACGCCTGCACGCCCGGCCGTTCTGAGTATTCCTCGTCCGCCGGAGCCCTTGCCTGTGAACGACCGCACAGGACAGATCGGTTATTGGGCGCAAAGCTATGCGCCTGGCGTCGGCATTTCTCACCAGCGTACCGGCACGGAGCCCGGTCCAATCACGGCCGCTCAGCCCGCTCCGGCGCCGCGCAGACGCGCCTCCGATGAGGCAACCGAGCTTCAGCCGATCAACGCCCCTGGCGCGGCGATTGGCGCTGGGCAGGACGTCAATGGCGGCGCTCTCCCCGAGAGTCCGACCGGCCGTCCGCCCGTTCTCTACGGCGTCGTCGGAGCGAGAGAACGCACGAATCCCATCGGACCGGGCGCCGGCATCAGCAACAACACGTATGCCATCTCCAACGACGGAAAGGTTCACTTCCTGACCCAACAATACGGACTGGACGCAGTCAAGCCATTGCCCTTCCTCCCTGTGGGCGCGCAGGCCACCGACCTGATTCACATCAATAGCGTCCTCTACACGTCGACAGTCCATGGCTGCGGAGGCGCGCCGAATGGCGTCTGGGGCGTCACAACCATCATGATTCCTCGCGGACCAGGCACCGAAGTCGATCCGCGTGTTTCGGGCCGGCGCGGCGACTCTGAGCCGGAACTGCCGCCGCTCCCCGAGCCGGGACAAGTCTTCAAATGGGAAACCGGCGGCACGGCCAGCCCAAGCCCCGTCGCCTTCCTGCCCAATGGCGTTGCCGTGGTAGCTACCAGTTCAGGGACGGGCCTAGGCGACTCGATCATTACTCTCAACACTCCGGCCATGACCCCGGTCACCGAAACCGCCCCGCTGACTCTCACCCAGCGGGCCAAGTTCACTCAGGCCGGAGCGGACTTTATCGGAACACCTATCGTCCTCCCGTCCATGCCGTTCACCGCGGGACCTGACGAGCCCGGCCCCAACCTGATCGGCGCGCAGGCGCGCGACGGCCGCATTTTCATCCTCAACGAAGAGCTGACCAAGCCGCTGCACATCTCCGAGCCTGTTGCGGACCTCGGCGGATACGAACCTGCCGACCTCTCCAGCTGGGTTGACGATTCCGGCCAGCGCTGGCTGCTGTCGACGACCGCTTCTTCGGTCATCGCCCACAAGCTCAACGTCAACGGCGACACCGCTTCGCTGAGCGAAGGCTGGAGCCTCACCGGTCTCCAAGCGCCCCTCGCGCCAATCATCGTCAATGGCGTGGTCTTCATCGCCTCTAGCGGCGAGTTCATCCCGCCCGCCGGAGCCGAGCCCAACGAGGCCCGCCGCATCGCCAATTCCAAACCAGCCGTGCTATACGCGGTCAATGCCGTCACCGGCGCCAAGCTCTGGGACAGCGGCAAGACGATCACCTCCTTCGTTCCGCGCACTTCCGCGCTATGGAGCAGCCTAGGACAGGTCATCATCACCGCCTACGACAACACGCTCTACGCCTTTGGCGCGAACATGGAGCGTCATTCCAACAAATCGATTGAAATGGCGCACTAACACGAAGCGCCCTCGGAAACCGATTTGCGGCTCCCTTGGGCGAAAATAAGACCAGTACGCCATCTTGTCTAGTTCGCGTCGCGCCTTTGGCGGGCGCTCACGTTATGGATCCCAATCTTACGCAATACAACCGCCAATACCCTTCCGTTCAAGATCTGAAGCGCAGAGCGAAAGAGCGCATGCCCAAGTTTGCCTTCGATTACCTCGAAGGCGGCTGCAACGACGAAATCAACCTCAGCCGCAACGAACGCGATTTCCGCGACGTCCTGCTGCGCCCGCGCTACATGAAAAAGCATGCCGGCGCGGACTTGCGCACCGAGCTGTTCGGTCATGTCTACGACGCCCCCTTCGGCATTTCGCCCATCGGGCTGCAAGGGATGATGTGGCCCAATGCGCCCGAAATCCTCGCCGCCGCCGCGCTCCGCCACAACATTCCCTACACGCTCAGCACCGTCTCCACGGCCAGCATCGAACGCATCGCCGAGATCACCCAATCGCGCTTCTGGTTCCAGCTCTATCACCCCGTCGAAGACAAGCTTCGCGACGACTTGCTCCGCCGCCTCGTAGCCGTCAATTGCCCCGTCCTCGTGGTGCTAGTGGACGTTCCTTCCTTCGGCCTGCGCTATCGCGAAATTAAGTGCGGACTCTCGATGCCGCCCAAGCAAAACATCTCCAATTTCGTTCAGGCCGCGCTACATCCCGCCTGGTCAATCGAAACCCTGCAAGCGGGTATGCCATCCTTCGCCACGCTGACGCCCTACATGGAAAAAGGCATGGATATGGCCCAACTCGGCAAATTCATGAACGCCACCTTCTGCGGCCGCGTCGACTCCGACAAGATCAAGGCCATTCGCGACCTCTGGAAGGGCAAGCTCGTGATCAAGGGCGTCGTCAGCGAAGAGGACATGGAAGAAAGCATCCGCATCGGCGCCGACGGCATCATCGTCTCGAACCACGGCGGCAGGCAACTCG
>CAZYOX010000312.1:0-5404 GCA_964649285.1 uncultured Bryobacterales bacterium
ATTAAGGATCCCTTCCATCTGGTGCGCGAGAGCGACGAAGTCAATTCGAACGAGACTCTCGCTCATGTGATGGGTGAACAGGGCATCGAGATCCCAGAGTTTGATGACGATGCGCCATCGGAATACTTTGCACGAATCCGTTCCGCGATCAGAAAGCAGGCTGACTGGAGAGTCTCTGACGAACTCTATCTGGAGACCTTCGCATTCAACAAGATGGCCATGTGGCGTGATCTGGAGCACGTTCGACTCCATGGCACGAATCACCGATTGGTCCGCCAAATGGCCGATGAGAGGGGGCCGGACAATCAGGTGGGATCGACAAGTTCGATAAGCCCTCTGCCGCCAAGCTCCGAACTCGCTGGCGGGTTGTTGGATGACCTGCTGGACATCCGGAATCAGTTTACGGTGGTGCCGGCCGATTACAGCCAGATCATGGCCATCGAGACGGCCCGCAGGGGAGGCAATCTCGTCATCCATGGGCCCCCAGGCACGGGCAAGAGCCAAACGATCGTAAACCTAATTTCCGGCTTGATAGCTGATGGAAAGACGGTTCTGTTCGTCAGCGAGAAACGCGCCGCACTGGAGGTAGTAAAGCGGCGATTGCATGACTGTCGACTTGGGGTGTTTTGCCTTGATCTCCATTCACAGTATGCTCGGCGCGCGATCGTCTACGAGCAGTTCAAGGAATCGCTCGATGCGCCGCGTACCGTTCGACGTGAGAGAACCGAGAATGTCGAGGAGCTCTTGGTGCTTCGGCAGAGGCTGAACGCCCTCGCCCGCGCGATACACAAAAGAATTGAACCGCTGGGACGTAGTCCCTATGAAGTGGCCGGTTGGTACGCCGGCACCCAGCACCTACCCGCCGCGAGGATGGCAACTTCATGGATCGGCAATCTGGATCCGGGCAGATTGGCCAAGATCCGCGAGCTTGGCACTCGCTTGGCCAACAAGCAGATTGAGTTTTTACAGCACCGAACAAGCCCTTGGAAATCTCTCAGGCATAGAGTATATCGGCTCGAACTTCCCGAACTGATTCGTCGAAGCACGGAGGACGCTATTGGCACCATCCAGGCAGTTCGTGAACATGCCGAGACAGCGGCGACTACCTTCGGCGTGCGCAAACCGGTCCGAGGGACTGACGCCCAGTGGCTGGCGGAGATCTGTACACGCTTATCTGAGGGACCGGTAGTACCCCAGTCGTGGGCCAGTTCACAGACTCTCGCCGAGCTAAGCCGAACAATTCAAGTCGAGCAGAAATGTCAAGAAACCCGGTCGATGTGGCTTGCCACGACCGACGAGGCATTTGGTTCTCGACGAGATACCTCTCGAATCGCAGAACTCATCGAGCACGTTGAGGACCTAAGTGCAAACCCCGTGAACTTCCAGGCTGTTTTTGGCTCTGACTGGAAACATTCGGCCATCCAGAGATCCGCTGAGATTGTGGGCCTAAGGGGTACGTTCGAGGACGCTCTACAGAACCTTGTCAACGCCAGTGGACTGCTAGCGCGGGCTTTAGGCGCATCGAAAATTGACAACTGGAGAGAGCTCGAGGAGTGGACTGCCAGAGCGCAAGCGATCGTTAGGCTGGGGCCTGTACCGGTGAAATGGTTCGATTCTCGGACGTGGGAGACTCTCCTCTCCGAGGTTCGGACGGCGGCATCCGAGGCTCTGACCATCAAGAACGCAGAGGCTGAACTCCGCGCTCAGTTTATCGACGATTTTGAGACTGCGGTTGATCAGGAACTGGAGTTCCGCTACGCGAAGTCCTACCAGGGTGGTTTTCGCCTGTTTCGTCCGCGGTATTGGAAGGACTCTAGTCATGTGCGTTCCTTCCTAAGAGAACCGACTAGGCTCGACCCCGCCGTTGCTTTGCGCGCTATCCGCGCGGCCCGGCAGATTCAGCGTAAAAAGGCCGAATGGGCGGTGGCGGACACGCAGCGCTCCGAACTCTTGGGAAAAGCGTACGCCGGTAGAGACTCAGACTGGAGTATCCTCGAAGCCCATATTGACGAAACACGGAGGCTAACGGAGCAGTGGCCGCAGAGCTTCTCGACACTGTGCCCCCTACTCACCAATCGCGAAAAACTCCACGAGATTCGCCTTGCGCTCAAGGCCGCAAGCGACGCAAGAGCCCAAGTTGAGTTGACATGCATCGAGCTCGGCAGAACAACGCTCGTCACTGATGCACCTTCCTTCGATCAGTTGCTGAGTTCCACGCGAGCATGCCTAGACATCACGATGCGTTTGGCAGATGCCGTAGAGGTTGTCGAGACAAGGTGCAATTCCTTCGAAGAGCTACTGGATGTGTATCGCGCCGCGGCAAGCCTCTTGAGCATTGAAGACAACTTCGATCGGCGGCGCCAGAGCTTGCATAGTCTATTGGGAGTAAGGTTTGTCGGTTGGGAGACGGATTGGCGCTCTGTCGAGACAGCCATGGAGTGGTCTCGGAATCTGTTGGGACTATTGAACGGCGAGATCCCGGCCGGTATTGCCGAACAATTAGATGACAGTCGCCAACGGGAATCCTACTCGAAACTCAGCGTTAGCTTGAGACGCGACTACGGGAAGATTCTGTCCGAGTTCTTTCTCGAAGAAGAAACCCCGTGGCATGATTGGGCCCATGCTCCGTTTGCGGAACTAGAGGATTGGGCTCGAGCCATCCAAACGAATGTAGCGGCTGTGGAGGGTTGGATCGACTATCGTAATGCGATCAGTGACGTTGAAGAGATCTTTGGAGCGGGCGCCAGCGACGAGGTTCGAAGACTCACGGCTAGTTCGCAGGAGATTCCTGGCATCCTCACGCGATGTGTCGCTCAGGCCTGGCTCGATCACGCTTTTAGCGAAGATCCTAGTCTCAGCGCTTTCTCTTCATCTGAGATACAGGCCATACGCGAGAAATTCAAAGCGCTTGACCGAAGCCTTCCGGACGCTATGAGAGATCAAGTTCGTCGGGTGTGCTTTAGTCGGTATCCGCTCCTTGCCTCGCTCGACGTCGATCTAGGGCAGTTGGGTACTCTTCAACGGGAAATTGGCAAGAAGAAGCGGCGCCGGCCAGTTCGACAACTACTCACTGATCTGCCCACCCTGGCGGGCGTCCTAAAGCCCTGCTTTCTGATGAGCCCGCTCGCGGTAAGTCAGTACCTGCCGCCCGAGACGCGATTCGATGTCGTAGTCTTCGACGAAGCCTCCCAGGTATTTCCCGAAGACGCCGTTCCTGCGATTCTGAGGGGCACGCAAGTGATCGTGGTTGGAGACCAGAAGCAACTGCCTCCTACTTCGTTCTTTCGGCGTGCTGAGCAGGAGGATCTCGGCCAAGCGGACGACGAAGAGAATGTTGAAGATGCTGATCGGTTCTCAGGAACGGAGAGTGTTCTCGACGTCATGGTGTCGCTCGTAGGTCAAGGCGAGGTTGGTCAACAATACTTGAGGACCCACTATCGATCCCGATCCGAGGCTCTGATCCAGTTCTCTAACCAGAAGTTCTACAGTGAGAATCCCTTGATGGTCTTCCCAGAGCCTAGCTCAGAGATAAGGTCGATTCGAGACGTGCTCGTGGAAGACGGGCGCTACGAACCTGGCGTTAGGGTGAACAGAAGAGAGGCTGAAAGAGTAGCCGACTTGGTTTTTGCAGCCATGGAGCGGGACGGTGAGAGCCATTCTTTGGGTGTAGTGGCACTTTCTAGGTCACAAGCGGACTACATTCACGAGTTGATCGACGCGCGACGGTCGGAAGCTCGCCATCTCGACAGCTTTTTCTCTGCAGATCACCCCGAGCCGTTTTTCGTCAAGAACCTTGAGAATGTACAAGGAGACGAACGGGACCACATAGTGTTGTGCATCGGATATGGCCCGCTGGTTTCCGGCGGTGCCACCCCCAACAGGTTTGGACCGATCAATTCCGAATCCGGCGGACGACGCCTGAACGTGGCGATCAGCAGGGCCCGACACACCATGACCGTCGTGCACTCTCTGAAGCCTTCGGATATTACGTCTGATCGTCCCGGACCTAAACTGCTTCGCGACTACCTCGAATACGCCTCAAATCCCCGCGATTTCTTTGTGAGGCGCGTGGCCACCGAAGGCGTCGAAGAACCAGATTCACCTTTTGAAGAATCAGTCTTGGCCGCGCTGCTCGCCGCCGGTCACGATGTAACGCCGCAGGTCGGTATTGCCGGTTATCGAGTCGATATTGGTGTACGTGACAGCGTCTCCGACCGCTACATACTAGGCATCGAATGCGACGGATTCACATTCCATAGTAGCCCTGCGGCACGTGATCGAGACTGGCTGAGGCGTTCGGTCTTGGAGAGCCTGGGATGGCGAATCCACACTGTTTGGTCTACAGCTTGGGTGAGGAATTCCGCGGAGGAATTGCGAAAGATTGAGGAAGCGATAAAGGCAGCTAGGGAGTCTAGTGCAAACATCGATGTTGTTGAGTCGATCACGACAACGGCGCCGGCAAACCAGGACGACGAAGTCGATGTGATTGAACCAACGAGCAGCGCAATGAAGTTCTCCATCTATGAGCCGGCTGTGCTTGATGAGTTCTCAAACTTGACGGACTCGGATCTTCAGAGCGCTGGAATTTTGGTTCTGGCAGACTTGGTAAGTCATGTTGTCGACGTGGAAATGCCAATCCGGGCAGACCAAGTGGCTGAACGCGTTCGATCCCACTGGGGTTTGAAACGAACGGGTATCGCAATCTGGGAACGAATCAAGGCGGCGATCTCATACGCGGTCACGCAGGGTGCGGTTGCGTGGGAGCCGTCGACGCAGACGGGCCGTATCGACGGAAGGTTCTGCGTAATCGATGGCCGCCCGGTACTCCCGCGCCGACCACGAGATGGCGAAGAACCTAGAAAGATTGAGCTCATCGCCGAGAGCGAAATCGCCGAGGGCTTGCTGCTGGCCATCGACTCCATGCACGGCGGTAATCGGGATGACCTGATCCTACATGTAAGCAGATGCTTCGGGTACAAGCGGACCGGAGGGAACATCGACGCCCGCGTCGGTAACGTGCTTGATAGGTTGATCGGGTCAGGCAGAGTTCGTACAATTCAAGGCTTGATAGTTCGACCGCAGTGAAGTCACCGGCGCGCCAGGCGGGGGAACTTGTCTGTCACACGGAGCCTTAAAGTCCATAGGTGCAATTATTTACAATCGAATTCGCCCCTGTAAGTATCGTTCGCCTCGGATAAGGCCGCGTGAATGGGGGAAATTTCGAAGCCAACCCGTGTGACGGGTTTTAGGCGTGTGACGGGTTGTGACTAGTTTTCCCATATGTCGTGAAAATATTGACTCGTAAGCGTTAATGCCAAATGGGTCACAACTAGTCACGCGGCCCGAACTCGTCACGGCTGCAGTCCTATCCCCAGGTAATGCCAACCGTCCCGACGCTTTTCCT
>CAZYOX010000313.1:0-5402 GCA_964649285.1 uncultured Bryobacterales bacterium
AAGGGCAACCCGACGTCACTGCGGTGACCAACCTAGACGGCACTTATCAACTTAGGCTGCCGGCCGGAACGTATGTCGTTTCCATTACCGCTCCGAAGTATCTGCCCGCGAAGGTGTCTGGCGTCGATGTTGTAGCCGGCGAGACTGCCGACGGCAGTTTGGTTCTCGCAACGGAAGGCAGCGTCACCACCGTCGAGGTTGTTGAGACTGTCGACGCCACGATGGCCACCGCCGCCGCCGTAATGGTCGAGCGCAAGTTGGCGCCGGTCGTAAGCGATAGCCTCTCCACAGAGGAAATTTCGAAGTCCACTGCGTCGGATGCGGCCGGCGCCGTCGAAAAGGTTACGGGCGTCTCCGTGGTCGAGGGAGGCTACGTTTACGTGCGCGGACTGGGCGAGCGTTACAGCAGCACGATGCTCAACAACTCGA
The DNA here is from genome assembly GCA_964649285.1 of uncultured Bryobacterales bacterium. Lineage (GTDB taxonomy): Bacteria > Acidobacteriota > Terriglobia > Bryobacterales > UBA6623 > CAMPKL01. The sequence continues at coordinate 430 of CAZYOX010000313.1, forward strand.
TGCTTCCAACCACCGAGCCCGAGCGGCGCGTCGTTCCTCTCGACCTTTTCCCGGCCTCGCTGCTTAGCAACGTCAAGGTTTTGAAGACCTATACGCCGGACATGCCGGGCGAGTTCGCCGGCGGCGTCGTGCAACTCGAGACCGTCGACTTTCCGGAAAGGAAAATCTTCCGCGTCGGCGCGAGTATCGGATTTAATTCTCGCAGCACGTTCCAGGAAGGGCGAAGCTATCCGGGCGGCAGCAAGGATTTCTGGGGCTTCGACGATGGCACACGCGACCTGCCATCTCTAGTGCCAAGAGACGGACGCATCTTCCCCGGTTCGTACACGCAGGAAGAGTTCCAGCAGATTGGCCGTTCGTTCTCGAACAACTGGGAGACGACGCCGACCGACAGCGTGCGCCCCTGGATCGGATATTCCGTCGCAGGCGGCAACACGTGGGGTAAGTTCGGCGTTGTCGGCGCCGTAACCTTCTCGAACAAGATTCAGCGGCAATCGGAATTGCTGCGCTTCCTGGTTAATACAGGCGGCGGCAACGCCGGGATCTTCACCGACTATCCCGACTATGAGTCCGATACGGAGTCATCTCGACTCGGAGGCGTGCTCAATCTCGCTTACTCGATCAACGCCTCTAACAAGTTGATCTTCCGCAACACGCTGACGCGAGAGAGCGACAAGGAGGCGCGGATCATCGAAGGCCTCAACGGAGGCATCGATACGCGGATTCGCAATGAGCGTTTGCGTTGGGTGGAGCGTTCGTTGTTGTCCCATGGCCTTGAAGGCGAACATTTCTTCGCCGGCCTCGGCAACAGCCTGCTCAACTGGCAATTCACGTACTCCACCAGTTCGCGCGACGAACCAGACATGCGAGAAGTCGTGCGCGCCTTACACGACGACGGGCGCGCCACCTTCTTGGCCTCTCCGCAGTCGGGCACGCGCTTCACCAACAATCTCGACGATCATGTTCTCGAACCGCAGATCAGTTGGTCGACGCCCTTCTACCGCAACACGTTCAGCGGCAGCATCGAGGTCGGCTTCCGCGGCACCTTCCGCGACCGCGACTTCTCTGCTCGCCGGTTCCGCTTCGTACCGCTGCGGCTGTTCGAGCTCGATCTGACGCTTCCCAGCAACCTGCTCTTCGCGCCCGAGAACATCACGCCCACCCTGTTCCAGATTCGCGAAAACACGCGCAGCACCGACCAATACGAAGCATCCATGGACGTCTATGCCGGTTATGCGCTGCTCGACCTTTCGTTCGGCGGCAGATGGAGAGTGGTGGGCGGCGTTCGCGTAGAAGACGCAGACATCCGCGTCGAAACGCTAGATCCGTTGATTCCAGGCGCATCGCCGGCAATCTCCCGGCTAGCTAACACGGATCCTCTACCTGGCGTCAACTTCGTCTACGCGCTGTCGCCAAAATCGAACCTTCGCTTCGGCTATAGCCAAACGTTGTCGCGGCCAGACTTCCGCGAACTCTCGCCCTTCGACTTCGTCAACGTTCTTGGCGGCTACAGCTTTGCCGGCAATCCCGACCTAGTTCGAGCCAAGATCCAAAACTTTGACGCCCGCTGGGAACACTTCTTTGGCGGCGACCAAGTGGGAGCGATTAGTTACTTCTACAAGGACTTCACTGATCCGATCGAAGTCACGATTCAGCCGACCACGGGCGACTTGCGGCAAACGTATATCAACGCAGAAGGCGGCACGAACCAAGGCGTCGAGTTCGAGTTGCGTCGCAACTTGGGGTGGATCAAGCCTGCCCTGGCTCAATTCAGCCTGCAAGCTAATTTGACCTACGTTGACTCCGACGTCCAACTCGGCGAGGAACAACGCGACCTATTGACGTCGCTGACAAGGCCGATGATGGGCCAGTCGCGAGTCGTCTACAACTTCGTCACCGAGTGGCTGAAGCCCCGCTGGCGCAGCAATGCGCGCTTCTATGTGAATCACGTCTCGCGTCGAATCACAGACGTTGGCGCGATTGGACTGCCGGACGTTTATCAGGAAGGGAACACCTTCCTCGACTTCGTCTACCAGTACAACCTCAGCGAGGAACGCGAGTGGAACATTCGTTTCAGCGCGGAGAACCTCTCTGACAACCACTTCGAGTGGACTCAAGCGGACATTCTGCAGCGCAGTTATCGCCTGGGCCGAACCTACAGCGTAGGCATGAGCTATTCCTTCTTTTAAAGAAGGCAACTGGCAGACCGCTTCGAAACAAGAACTTCGAGGAGAAATCATGTACGTGCGATCAATAGTTAAGTATGCAATTCTTGCCGCTGCTCTAAGCCTCGGCCTGCAAGCCGCGGAGCGTGGGGCGCAACCCCGCTTTGCTTCCCTCAGCTCCACCGATGCCGCCAAGAGCTTGTCCGGCTTCGAGCAGCTCGGGACGTCCGCCGCGATGTGGGCCTGGAGCGATAAGTACGTCTACCAAGCCGGCGAACAACTCACCCTGCGCTGGACGATTAAGCCCAACAGCGACCTCTTCCCCTACACCATCGTCGCTTACCGCGTGAACAACCAGACCGGCGTGAAGACCTACCTGTCTAGCGGCAACTCGACGGCCGCCGATATCTTCGGCAACACCGTCGCTCAGGGATTCAACATCGTGCGGTTGCCTGAAGCCGAGAAGGCGATCTTGGCCGGCTCGGGCGGGATGTTCCCGGCAATCACGGTTCCCAACGAGTTGGGCATGCACACCATCGTGATCGAGCTGCGCGAATACACCGGCGGGCGCGTGGTCAAGGCTGCTTATTGGAAGTTCGGCGTCGTCGACGGTTTTGAAGACATCACCGGATCACTGACGACCGAAAAGACTCTGGTCAACACAAAGGCCTACCGTCTCAGCGGTCTCTACATTGTTCGCGACGGCGGCGTGCTCACTATCGAGCCCGGCACATTCGTAATCGGTCAACCCGGCTCCCAGCCGCCTTCAGCCATCATCATTGGCAACACGGGACGTATCGAAGCCGCCGGCACGCGGTCGCGCCCCATCATCATGACCAGCTCTCTGCCTTTCGGGCAACGCCGCGGCGGCGACTGGGGCGGCCTCGTCCTGCTGGGCAAAGCGCCCTCCAACTGGCCCCAAGGCACGGGCAGCATCGAGGGCTTGCCGCCGGAAGACTACACCACCTACGGCGGCGACGATCCCACTCACAACTGCGGCACTCTCAGCTACGTTCGGTTGGAGTTTGCCGGAGCCGAATTGCGGCCCAATGACGAAATCAACGCTTTTACGTTCGGCGCTTGCGGCGCCCAGACCACGGCACACCACTTGCAGTCCTCGTACGGCCTCGACGACAGCTTCGAATGGTTCAGCGGCACGATGAACGCAAGCTACCTCTACTCCACGTATCCGCGCGATGACCACTTCGACGGGCAGATCGGCTGGACCGGCAAAGTCCAGTATTTCGTCGGCGTCGGCAATCTCGACAACACCAACCGCGGCTTCGAGATGGACAACAACGAGAACGACTTCGGCGCGTCGCCGAGAACGAAACCGACATTCTTCAACGGAACCTTCGTCGGCGTCGGCGGCTTCTATGACGGCGGCACGGATGAAGGCGCTGTTTCCGGTTTGTATCTGCGCCGGGGAACGGGCGGCTCCTACAACAACATCGTCGTTTACAACTGGGTGGATAACGGCGTTGAAATCAACGGCCCCGAATCGCAAGCTCTTCTGGGAACCGACCTGACCTTCAACGGCATCATGATGTGGATGAACGGCGGCGCCAGCGGCACGGCCAACAACCTCGGCGGTCAGGTCTCAGAGTTGGGCCAGACATACTTCGCAACAGCGCCGAACGCCTTCGTGGCCAACCCGATGCTCCGCAACCCGATGGAGTACAGCAACCCGGACTTCCGCCCGTTGTCCGACTCGCCGGTGTTCGATGCGAACTGGATTCTGCCTCCGGACGACGGTTTCTTCGATCAGTCCGCGACGTTTACCGGCGCCTTCGGCGACGAAGACTGGACGACCGAGTGGAGCAACCCCATTCAAGAACAGGACATGGCGCCTTAAGCGCCGCCTCAAGCCTTGACTTTCGCTAAATCGCTATGCGCGCCCTTGTCCCTCGCTTGGCAAGGGCGCTTTTTTAGTCCAAGCGCCGGACCACGGCGCCAACGGCGGCCAGCTTTTCTTCTAGCCGCTCGTAGCCGCGGTCGAGGTGGTAGACGCGGTCGATGACGGTTACGCCTTCAGCAGCGAGCGCCGCCAACACCAAACAGGCGCTCGCTCTCAAGTCCGAGGCCATCACAATTGCGCCGGAGAGCCGCTTACCGCCGCGAATCGTGGCGCAGTTGCCAGCCAGCTCGATCTCGGCGCCCATGCGCGCCAATTCGGCAACGTGCATAAAGCGGTTCTCGAATATCGTCTCCACAACGTGCGAGTCTCCGGACGCCGCCGTCATCAGCGCCATCCATTGCGCCTGCATGTCGGTAGGGAATCCAGGATGCTCTTGCGTCGTGACATCCACCGGCCTGATCTCGCCCTGACGGCGCACGCGAATGGCGGTGGCGTTCAGCACCTCGACGTCAGCGCCCGCCTGTCGCAGTTTGCCGATGACTGCTTCCAGGTCTTGGGGCCTCACATCTTCTAATGTCAAGTCGCCGCCAGTCAACGCCCCTGCAACGAGGAAGGTGCCCGCCTCGATGCGATCCGCAATGATTCTGTGCGTTGCGCCGTGGAGCCGTTCCACGCCCTGAATGCGAATCTTCGATTGACCAGCGCCCTCTATGCGCGCGCCCATGGCATTCAGCATGGCCGCAAGATCCACGACCTCCGGTTCCCGAGCTGCGTTCTCTAGGACGGTCTCTCCCTTGGCAAGCGCGGCCGCCATCATGAGGTCTTCGGTGCCGGTGACCGTGATCCGTTGGAACGAGACGGTTGCGCCCTGGAGGCCCTCCGGCGCTACTGCCTCGATGTAGCCCGCTTCCTGACGCACGGTCGCGCCAAGCTTTTCCAAGCCGGCGAGA
>CAZYOX010000314.1:0-5400 GCA_964649285.1 uncultured Bryobacterales bacterium
TGCGGACACTCAACGACGTTCACGAACGGGAACATGAACTCCTTCGAGACGATGGATGCTTCGGGGTTGTTGGTGTAGACGACTGTAGGCAGCAGATAGCAGCAGCGTTCCTTGGTCACGGCGCGCGGCGTTCCGCGAACCTTCAGGCAGAAGTCTTCCGCGCCGGCTTGTTCCAAGTCGATGTCGATCATGTCAGAGATCGCTTCCGCTGTGCCGGCGACGGTGAAGGCGGCCAGCGGCGCCTCGGGATCGGTCGGGCCCAGCGGCTGAATCTTGGCCAGGCGTTCGCCGAGGGCCTGAGCGATTTCGCGGCCGTTGCGCGAAACCCATATCGACGACGCGTTGATGCAGCTGCGTCCCGAATTGGCCGCGACGCTGGTGACCATCACGTCGAGATACTTTTCCCAGTTATCGACCTCGTCATCGCCGAGGATGATTTTCGACCACCCCGGGCCGTGGACTTGGATGTTGGGGTTGCCGGCGTATTGGTCGATCGTCTGTTTGCCGCCGAAGATCATGCAGCGTTGTGTGGCGCGCATGATCGCCGGACCGGCGTCGCCGCCGCTGGGGTAGATCGAGATCGCTTCCTTGGGCACGCCCGCCTTGAACAGCGCCTGGGCCATGCGCATGGGCGTCCAGGGCTCTTGCGCGCCTGGCTTGAGAGCCAGGCCGATCTGCATCGGGATCACAGGCAGCCAGAGCGAATGCACGCCGGGGGAATTCGAAGGCAGCACTGCGCCGAGCACGTCGGCTTGAGCCTGGAGGCTGATGACGCGTCCGTCTTTGTCTTTGCCGTAACCGGTCGAGAGGATATCGAGGTCCAGGCCGCGCGTGAGGGAATCGAGAATCGCCCCCATGTTGGAGAGGACGAAATGCAGCTTCTGCATGTTGCCTGCGCACATGTTTTCGGGCAGGCCGGTTGTGGCGGATTGGCAGTGAACGTAGCGCTCCGGCCCTTGCAGGTCGTCGCCCATGGGTAGCTCGTCCTTGAGGAAGATATCGGCGGCGTTCTCGCACATGGCTACGAGTTCCTTAGCGGGAATCGAGCGCAGGGCGGCGCGGGCACGCTTCGCTTGTTTCATGTCGCGGCGGATGATCATGCCGTCGGATTTCGAGAATTCGGCGATTTTCTCGCCCGTGTCGAAGTGGACGACTTCGTCGACGTCCAGCGACTTGTAGGGCGTTCCCCAGCGGAGAATAGGCACGTGAATCATGGCGTATGGGCTCCGAACCCCCTTATGTTAGTCGGCGCCGCTCCCTAGCGGATCAGCGGCTCGTCAATCGCTCGCAGCTCCGCATTCGGCAGACCATGGAGGAAGTCCGAGCGTACCTGCTCCAAAGCGGCCAACGCGACGGCAATGTGCTGGCGTTTGGAGTGCTCGTAGAATTCTCGCGCCTTCGCCGGCAGCTTCGGCGCCCCGTGCAGCGGCTTGTCGGACACGCACAACAGGGTCGCGTGCGGAATGCGGAAGCGGAAGCCATTGGCGGCTACAGTCGCCGACTCCATGTCCACGGCCACAGCACGGCATGCCTGAAGCTCGCGCAGCGAGCCTCCCAACGAGAGCTCCCAATTGCGGTCGAGAGTGGTGTAGACCGTCCCGAGGCGGTAGGGCAGGCGGCGCTGGTCCAGCTCCTGCGCCAGAAACCGGTTCAATAGAAAATTCGGCGCAACAGGCACTCCGATGGGCAGGGCATCATCCAAGACGTGGTCGGCGCGAAAGTAGCCCGAAGCTAAGACGAAGTCGCCGATCTCCTGGTGGTTGCGCACCCCCGCGCAGTGTCCGATCATCATCGTCACATCGGGCCGCAGCACGGCGACGTGGTCGGTGAGGTTCTTGGCGTTGGATGGTCCCACCCCGATATTCACGATCGACACGCCCGCGTTGCCTTCGGTGCAGTAGTGGTAAGCCGGCATCTGCACGCCTAGGTGCGCCGGCCGAACGCAGTCCGGGTAGACGGACTCGAACTCGGCCATGTGCATGTCGTAATTCGTCAACAAAATGTAGCGCTGGAAGACCTCGGCAGGCGTGCCCGTGTAGTGACCCAGGCGTTGCAGCGACAGATCGACGCGCTCGGGGCCGAACAGGAGCAGCTTCTTTCGCGTCATGTCGAGCTCCGACTCATCGATTCGCCGGAACAATTCCGGGTCGTCCAGCGGCAGTCTCCGGCGGGAAGGCGCAATTTCGATTTCGGCGCCGCGCTGCAACAAGCGGGCCAACTCGCGTTCCAGATACCAGCGGTAGGCTCGTGGCCGCGCAATCTGTCCGGAAATCGTGGGATTGTGCCTCGACCAACTGCGGTGAACAGTGATCTTCCCGTAGCAGCCGCTTTCGTCAATGCGCTCCAGCAGGTCGCATGCCTCGGCAACGCAGACCTTTAAGTCCGCGCCGTTTGCCTTGAGCGAGAGCCTCGTGGTCGACATCAGAGTTCATCAGCGCCCCTGCTGATCGGAAAGAACCGCAGCGACGTCGCGGGCGCCGCACAAGATCGAACCGGTGTAGGCAATGGCCGAAATCGGCAGCACTTGCTTGCTCATCGCGGTATCGACGAAATGCGCGCCTAAAGAGCGCTACTCTAGCTCGTTTCGCCCTGCAGCGCCAGCCAGCCGCGTGGACGGACGGCCGTTATACTAAGGGCCATGCGGCTAGAACTACTCGTCGCGATGTTGTTGATCGCCGGCTCTGTCCACGCTCAACTTAAGGAGCGCCCGGATAATGAGCCAACCTCCACAGAGGAAACGAGCGGCCTCGTCGACGAAGACGAAGATCTTCTGCCCGCGACGACTTATGCGTTCAACCCGATCCAAGCGAAGAAGGATCTAGAGATAGGGAACTTCTACGCGAAGAAGGGAAATGATCGAGCGGCGGCGGCACGTTATCTGGAAGCGACGAAGTGGAATCCGCAATATGCCGAAGCCTATTGGAAGCTTGCTGAAGCTCGGGACAGCCTGGAGCAGAATCCGCAGGCGCTGGATGCGTACCGCTCCTATCTAGCGCTGGAGCCCAAGGGCAAACACGCCAAGCAGGCTCAACTACGCATTACGCAGTTAGCGGAGACATTGAAAAGCCCGCCCTTGGCTGCCGAAGACGATCAAAACGTTGAGAGTCGCTAAGCTATGCCCAGGCCGGGAAGCCGAGGGTAGAGTTTCTATCAGCCGCGCCGCGTCCCGGTTAATGAACCAGCTTGATTGTGCCCGCGGTCGGATTCCGCATGGGCGGCGGCATCAGTCGTCGTTGCCGATTGATCTCCGTTAGGCGCTCGGGGATGCCGAACGTGTAGTCGTCGAGGCCTTCAATGAACTGCTCGACGTCTTGCAGCATCGCGTCGGAGAATCGACGATGCTCGAAACGCAAGAGACCGTCTAGCAAGAGCATGAACTCGCTGAATCCGCCGCCGTCGTCGCCCTGTAAATAGGCGCGGGCAGTCGATAAGGCTCCTCGCAGATCACCCGTGCGGAACAGCACGAGCAGCGACAAGTAACCGACTTGCGCGCACTCTCCATAGCGGCCCAAGCGGCGGCGCAGAGCAGCTACAAAGCGCTGTTGATCGCTCTGGTTGAGTGAATCGTAGAGTTTCACGAGCGCGTCGGCGGTGTCCGACTCGATGTAGGCATCCGAGCTGGGCTCTACGATTAAAGGACCCTCGATGCCGTGAGCTTCGCGCCAGACGGAGCCCACTCCGGACAACACCCTCTGGCCGTAGTGGGTCTGGACACTGCCGAGGCCGCCCACGCGACGCCCGCACGCTTCATAGCGGCGCAGTTCCTCTTTGAGGACGGCTGCTACCTGGAGTTCTATGGGCAAGGACCGGTCGACGGCGATCGTCGAACTCTCCGGAACCCACACCGCGTCGACAGGCGATGCCGCGGCGCCGGGACGCGAACTCATGAATGTCACCCGTTTGGTTCTGTGCCGATTGCCGAAGTGGTCTAGAAATATGACTGAGGCTCGCAGCGGTTTGCCGGGCTTTTTCGTTGGCGGTTCGATCCAGAAATCAACCGATACCTCGACCGTTGAATCAGGGGCGACATCCTGAACGCCGCAGGTCTGGCCTCCCGATTGCCGGCAAAGGACGACTAGCCCCTCCGCGGACGGCTGCTCAAGGTAGGCGCGAACGATCCGTACCGGGCGGCCGGTCAGGTTCGTGGCCTGCCATTCGGCGCTGGCATGCATGACTGGCCGTCCTTCGATGGCCGCTGGTTTCCAGGTCGCCTTGTTGGGGAGCGGAACGAACCGCAGCGTCTCGGCCGGTGCGTTTCTGCCGCGGCGTCGAAGGCGCACCGCAAGCAGCGCGATCGCGGCCAAACACGCAACAACCGCCACGAGCGAGTTCGGAGACAGGGACGATAAGAAGGCGGGCCCGTACGGCTGTAAATCCGACATTTGCAGACAGCCCCAAGACTTAGGACTCTCCTTAGGAAGATACACGTACTAAAGATTTTTTCGGCCTACGTCGTTTGGCTCACGGGATCTACAAAAACTCCTTAACACCCATGGCGTACGGCTAAGGCGGACGCAGTGGCGGAGAGGGTTCGCCGACCGTCTTCGTAGCCCAGCCGGAGCAGTCGCTCGACGTGCTGCGGGCTCCACCGGAATGCATCGGGCAGTGAGCCCAGCGGATGATCGTGGGCGATGACCGCAAGCGAAATGCGTGCAAGCTCCTCGGCGCTTGGTTCCGAGGTCTCGCCGTGCAGGAAGTCCCGAGCCGACAGGATCTTCTTTCTCACGTACCGAGCCAGCGGCACTGGATTGTGCTTGAGCAGGTCAATGGCGACGATTTCCGTCGCGCCCAAGCTCAACGCCTCACGAATCGGCAAGTGCCGTGTTGCGCCGCAGTCGATCAGCCACTTCCCGCCGGCGCGTACGGGAGCGAGAATGCCTGGCAGAGCGCAGGCGGCCTCCAAATAGCGCCGCGGATCGTTCACGCAGTTTTCCGTCCGGAAACGCAACGAAGGCGCTTCCAACAACACGGCTCGCATCTCGCAGCGCGGCTGGCGGGTCCCGAATCGCATGACGACCTCATCGAGCCAGTCGCGAAACAGCTGCAGGTGCTTCCACGGCGAAAGCGCGGCATGGGCCACGCCGCCGAGCTCGCGCGGAAGGTCGTGCCAAACGTAGGCGATTTCGTCACAGCTGGCGCCGTGGGACAACGCAAACGCGTTGACGGCGCCGATGGAGACGCCGACAATCAGGTCGGGCTCCCAGGCGTGTTCTTCCAGAGCCCGCCACGCGCCGGCCTGATAGGCCCCGAACGATGCTCCGCCCGATAGAACCAAAGCTCGCATACGACCTGATGTTCCTATTCTCGCTAATGTTGCAGGAGATACGGACCCGATTGGCGACCAGGTCCAGGCGGCGCTACAATCTTCGACACTATGCTCCGTGCCATTCTTAACGCGCT
>CAZYOX010000315.1:0-5374 GCA_964649285.1 uncultured Bryobacterales bacterium
AGCTCGGTAGAAACGCCAGCAGCGGTCATGATCTCACGGAGCGCGGCGGCCGTTGGGTCAGAAAATCTGAAGTTTGCGGTTCTGAAAACACCGGCTGCGATTCTTAGGGGAGTCCACCCCGACTTGTTTTTCTGATTCCAAACGTTGATATCGGCGCCGCTCTCCGCAAGCAGCTTAACGACCAACGGGAACTGTTTGTAGGCGGCGCCATGCATCGCGGTTTCGCCGTTGTTATCCACCGCATTAATATCGTTGCCCAACTCCAGAGCAAGCTTCACGGCTTCGAGGGCTTCCTTTTCAGTCCCGGCATCCTCTCCAGGAGAACGCGTTCCGAGTCCGGCGGCGACCATGAGCGGAGTGCTGTTGTCCGCGTTAGGCAGCAGCGGATCCGCACCCAACTCAGCTAGGACTCTCATCAATGGAGCGTCAGCAGTGCGGGCTGCCAGCAAGAACGGTGTAGCTCCGACGTGGTTGAGCGCGCTCTCTCCAAATCGCACCTTGCTCGTAACGCGGGCGTTCAGATTTGCTCCGTGCTTGGCCATGTACCGTACAAACTCCAAGCTATCCATCGAGCCGGAACCCTCGGGAGAAGGAGTATTGTTCCCCTGACCGCCGTTGCGGACATTGGAAATCGTGTGCAGCGCGGTCCAACCTTGCTCAGCGGCGTTAGGATCGGCGCCTTTGTCCAAAAGCATGGCTGCCAGCTCGTAGTGGGCGTTGGCGACGGCAATCCCTAGCGCGCTCGTGCCGCTTCTCGGCTTGGGGAAACTGCCGCTGCTCGCGCGGCGACGAAAACGCCCCTCCCCTTCTTCGCTGGGCGGAGCGTGGTAAATCTCGTTCGGGTCAGCGCCTGCATTCAGCAGCGATTCCACCACCGCCATTTGGCCTTGCCGGACTGCAAACAGGAGGGGAGTAAACCCCTCATTCGACGCTAGATGGATGTCCGAACCAGCTTCGATGAGAGCCTCGACGACTGCCACGTGCCCTTCGGCCGCCGCCCACATCAGGGCCGTCTGACCCCGCCAGCCTTCCTGCAGATTCGGCTGCGCGCCGTGAGCGAGCAATTCCTTGGTGACCTCCACATTGCCGGAACGAGCCGCAGTCATCAGAGCAGTCTCCCCTTCAGGATTCTGTTCATTCGCATCGGCGCCTGCATCCAACAGCAGGGCGACCATGTCGGCGTTGCGATTGGTGCAAGCCAGCGACAGTGGCGTCGCGCCGTAACGATTCGCGGCGCGGACATCCGCTCCCGCTTGAATCAGCAACTGAGCCATTTCTTTGTTGTTGAGGTAAGCCGCCCAGTGAAGAGCCGTGGCCCCATCCGGGGCCGCGGCGTTTACGTCCACTCCGCCTTGGCTTATGACGCTGCGAAGTGCTGCCGAATCGTTGTTTTTAATGGCCTGCAACAGGGGGGAGTCGGCCACGATCTCGCCGTGGGCCACAGTTGCCGCCAGTGCAACGATCATCAGTCTGACGATGGATTGAAGGCTCTTCATGACTAACTCCCTATCCTGAATTACAGGGATAATGGCTCGATCAACTCCTCGACCTCGCCGGTGCTGTCGGCGAACGAATCCAGATGGACGCCGGCTTTGTCGAGCAGCGTAAGGTGTAGATTCGCCAGGGGCGTCGCTTCGTCGTACATGATGTGTTGACCGCCTCTTCCGCCGCCGGCGACGAGGATCGGCAGCCTGGTGTGATCGTGTCTGTCGGGATCGCCCATACCGCTGCCGTACATGTACAACGTGTGATCCAGAAGCGAACCGTCTCCGTCCGGCGTTGCCTGCAACTTCTCTAAGAAATAGGCGAACAGCGAGACGTGGTAGGCGTTGATCTTGGCCAGTTTCTCCAGCTTCTCAGGGCTCTTGCCATGGTGGGAGATGGGATGGTGCGCGTCCGGCACTCCGATCTGCGGATAGGTTCGTGTGCTCGATTCGCGTGCCATCTGGAAGGTGACGATGCGCGTAATGTCCGCCTGGAAGGCCAAGAACTGCAGATCGAACAGCAGCTTGACGTGGTCTTCGTAAGAAGGCGGCACGCCCACCGGCCGCTCCAGATCAGGCAGCGGGTTTTCCAAGGATTGCTTTCCCGCCATGTCCACGCGGCGTTCTACTTCTCGAATCGAGTCCAGGTATTGGTCTACCTTTGCCCGGTCGGAGGAGCCCAACTTGTTCTGCAGACGGTGGATATCTTGATTGATACCGTCGAGGATGCTGGCATTGCGTTCAATCTCGGCCTGGCGCTCAGCCGCGCTGCCCCCGTTTCCGAACAGCCGCTCAAAGACGACGCGCGGGTTTCCTTCAGCCGGAAGCGGTGTCGTGGGCGACGACCACGACATGTTCGTCATGTAGACGCAAGCTAAGCCGTTGTCGCAGTTGCCCGTGTTGGTCAGCAGGTCGGTCGCCAACTCAAGCGAAGGAAGCTGCGTGTCCTGGCCAAGTTGGCGGGCGGCGATCTGATCGACTGTCGTAGCCAATTCGTAATCGGTACCCTCGGTGAGCTTGGCGCGAGCACAGGTCAGATAGGAGGAGTTGGAGGTCGCGTGATTACCGGTAGAGTAAGCGTTCTTGTTCTCCAGGTTCGAAATCACAGTGATTTGATCCTGAACCCGCATCAGAGAACTCAAGGTCGGCGACAGCTTGGTAATCTTGCCTGTCTCCGCCGGAGTCCATTGCGCCTGGTTCGAGCCCATCGGGACGTAAATATATCCCAGGCGACGCGTGGGTTTCGGCGTTGCCGTCATCGCCGGCATCATCGCATCCAGCAGAGGCAGTGTCAGGCAGACGCCTGCCCCGCGCAAGAACGTGCGGCGCTTGAGAGCTTTCTTTGTAACAATCATTGTGATCTCCTCATTTGGAAAGGTGTACTCTTTACAATTCCAAGAACCAAAGACGAAAAGCGGTAGTCGTTCTGAGACGCGTCACTGACGATTCGGCGTACAGCGGGGTAGTCGTAATGCTCCAACCCGCGCCCTAATGCGTAAGTGAGAAGCTTCTCGGTAGTGGCCGTGACGAACAATTCAGGCCTTTCCGCCAAGACCTCGCGCAATCCGGCAATTCCATCGAACGGACTGCCGTCAGGCAAATTGCCGGCGGCATCGATCGGAGCGCCCTCCTCGCTGTCGCGCCAGCGTCCAACAGCATCATAGTTCTCCAGAGCGAAGCCCAGAGGATCCATGAGGCGATGGCAGCCCGCGCAGGCGGGGTTTGCCCGATGCTCCGCCAAGCGGTCTCGCATCGTTAGCGGTTTGCCTTCCACCTTCTCCACCTTCAACTCCGGAACGACCGGCGGTGGAGGGGGAGGCGGCGCGCCGAAAATGTTCGAGAGGATCCATTTGCCGCGGATAACCGGCGACGTGCGCGTCGCGTAGGAAGTCACTGTCAAGATGCTGCCCTGGCTAAGCAAGCCGCCGCGCATCTTGTTTCCTTCCAAGGAGACGCGACGAAAACGGCTGCCGTAGACTCCGTCTATTCCATAGTGCTTAGCTAACCGCTCATTCAGGAACGTGTAGTTGGCCGTCAGCATTTCAGGAAGAGGGCGATCCTCTTTGACGATGTTCTCGAAAAACAGTTCCGTTTCCCGTCGAAAACCTTGGCGCAGGTTGTCGTCAAAGTCCGGAAACTCTCGCGGATCCGGTACCGTGAAGGCCAAATTGCGCACGAACAGCCACTGATCGGCAAAGCTCGTCACCAAGGCTTCCGAGCGCGGATCCTCCAGCATGCGATGCACCTGCTGTTCGAGCACGGCGGGGTCCTGCAACTTTCCTTGGGCGGCTAGATCGAGCAATTCGTCGTCGGGAATGCTGCTCCAAAGGAAGAACGAAAGCCTGGAAGCCAGTTCGAAATCGCCGACCTCGTATACGGTTCCAGGCGCGGCGCCTTCAGGCGGCCTTGCAACCCGGAACAAGAAGTTCGGGTTCACCAGAATCGCGCGCAAGGCCATCTCAATGCCTCTTTCAAAATCGCCCTCGGCGCGAGCGGCCGTGTACGACGGCATGATGGTGGCCAGGTCGGCATCATTGACCGGGCGCCGGTAAGCGCGGCGCATCACCGTCGAGAGGATCTGCTTCGCGCAAGCTTCCTCTTCAGACGCCTGTTCCGGATGGCAAACGAATAGCCGTTCGCGACTAGGCGTCTCGCCAGGACCCTGCACTTGGTAAGGGCCAAGTACAGTAATCGTGTAGACCGCAGGCTGAATTCGCGGGTGCCGGTCCATATTGAAGTGGACGTGGTAGGGCTGCCGCTCGGTTTCCAGCAGGGCCGAGGTCTTCTCGAAGAACGTAGCCGAGACAACATGCGGCCCGGCTGTGACCGGCACGCGGACGTGGAGATCTTTGTCGATCGCGTAGTGATCCGTAACGTTTGACGGAATCGCCTCAAGGGTAAAGGTTTGGATCGACTTACCGTCGATCGTGATATCCAGCTTGTGTTCGTCGTTTAGGCCTTCGATATGCGAATCGCGGTCCCTCGCGAGCCGAACTTGAATCTCGTACTCAGCATCTAGCGGGAAGTTATAGTTGACAGCCATTCCGCCGCGCGTACCGAAGGGCAGGTTTTCCAGACGTTTCTCCTGAGTGAGGTCAGGAGCCTGCATGAAAACGTCACCGGCCGGAGAACCGACATCGCCTCCGACGCTCAGGCGGCTGATACTCGCCGCTGCCGCCAAATAGCGCTCCAATAACGTGGGCGACAACTCACCGACCGTAATATTGTCGAAACCGTGGCTGGTCTCGTCGCTCGGCAACATGGACGAAACATCCACGTCAACCGCTAGTAGATCGCGGATGGCATTCCGATATTCCGTCCTGTTCAGCCGCCGAAACGTGTCCGTCCTGCCCGGATCAGGCTTGGCCGCAGCAATGCGATCCAAGTCACCAGAGAGAGATGCTACAAGGGCGTCGTAATCCTCCTCGCTAGGCCGCGGAAGCCCAGGAGGCGGCATATAACGCACACGGAGCTGTCGCACGACACGCTCCCAAGCAGCCGGATTCTTGCTAAGCTCCTCCTTGTTGATCACGTCAAGCGGGAGTCCGGCCGTGTTCGTTTTCTCGTTGTGGCAGACGGTGCAGTACTGATTGATCGCGGCCACTCGATCCACGGCGTGGGGTTGCTGCCCACTGGCAGCGGAAGTCAAAACCGTTGCGAATGCAAGCCATCTAAAACCGCGAAAAACCGAAATGGAAAAGGGTCGCATCACAAAAATTCTCATCCTGCTGCTCTTGCCGGTACGCATTATACTATAGGGTTTCTTGAGGCGGCGGACGCCGAGCCGAGCGTTTGGGTGTTTTAGTCCAGCAGACGGGCATAAGCGAACGTACAAAAAACGGCTTAAACGGTCTTGTTTTAACCAGAATTGCTGCTGGCTGCGCGGTGGC
>CAZYOX010000316.1:0-5339 GCA_964649285.1 uncultured Bryobacterales bacterium
GAACTCACGGAAGAGAACTACTTCTTCAAGCTGTCTGAGTATCAAGACAAGCTGCTGCAGCTTTACCGTGACAACCCCGGCTTCATTGAGCCCGAGTCGCGCCGCAACGAAGTCCTGGCTTTCGTCGAGGGCGGCTTAAAGGATCTCTCCATCTCGCGCTCCAGCCTCAAATGGGGCATTCCCATACCGGACGATCCAGACCATGTTTTCTATGTTTGGTTCGACGCACTGACGACATACATGTCGGCCATAGGCTTTGGCGATCCCGAGCGCGAGAAGCTGTGGCAAGAGCTCTGGCCCGCGCAAGTGCATATGGTCGGCAAGGAAATTCTGCGTTTCCACGCCGTCTACTGGCCTGCATTTCTTATGGCCGCCGGCCTGCCGCTGCCCAAGAAGATTTACGCCCACGGCTGGCTCATCTTCCAAGAAGAGAAGATGTCCAAGTCCAAGGGAAACATCGTGCGCTCGAAACCCATTCGCCTGGCGATGGGCGCCGACGGCCTGCGCTACTACCTGTTGCGCGAAATCGTTTTTGGCTCCGACGGCAACTTCTCTTACGACGCCTTAGTCGGACGCTACAACTCCGACCTAGCCAACGGCATCGGCAACCTGCTCAGCCGCACCGTCACCATGGTGCATCGCTACGCCGGCGGCGCCGTGCCCGCGGCGCCCGCGTCGGACGACTCCGGCCTCGCCGCCAAAGCCGCCGACGTCATCCCGCAAGTCATCGCCTATTACGAGAACTTCCAATTCTCCAAAGCGCTTGAGACGCTGTGGGCCTTCATCGGCGCCGTTGACCGCTACCTGGTCGAGCAAAAACCCTGGAACCTCGCCAAGGCCGAAGACGAGGCATCCAAAGCGCAACTCGCCGCGACGCTCTATAACGCGGCCGAAGTGCTGCGCATCGTCTCTGTGTTGGCCTACCCTGTGTTGCCCGAGTCGATGCCGGTCATTTGGAAGACTCTTGGCCAGCACGGCGATATCTCTCAGCAGCAATTAAGAGATTTGAAGTGGGGCGGCCTGCAGGGCGGCACAGCGTTTATGGAAACCGAGGCGCTCTTTCCGCGCCTCGACGTAGAGCAGACGGTGAACAAGATGGCGGATCTCGAAAAAGAAGTACTCAAGGAGCAAGCCGAAATCCTCGGCAAGCCCGCGCCCGCCGAAGAAGCGGCGCCAAAGAAAGAAGCCATCGTCATCGACACGCCCGAGATCCAAATCGACGACTTCGCCAAAATCGACATGCGCGTTGGCCTAGTCATCGCTGCGAGAAAGCACCCCGACGCCGACAAACTGCTGCATCTCACCATCGACATCGGCGAAGCTGAACCGCGCTCCATCTGCGCCGGCATCGCCGCCGTCTACGAACCGGAAAAATTGGTCGGCCGCAAAGTCGCCATCGTCGCCAATCTGAAGCCCCGCAAAATGCGCGGCATCGAAAGCCAAGGGATGATCATCGCCGCCTCCGGCTCCGACCGTTACCCCTTCCTAGTCAGCTTCCTCGAAGACGCGCCGGTCGGGGCGAGGCTGGGGTAGGACTGTGTCCGACACGGCTGCAACATGTCCCATCTGTGAGCTGTCAGACGTCGAACGGCGGCGGGACGCGACACGGGATCTTTCCTTTTGGGCCGCCGATGCGGGCGCTTCGGACTATCGGAGCAATTGATAAAGACCATCCCGTGGATGACGGAAAGCAACAAGTACCTACGACCGTACTTATCAGCATTTACACGGCAGTCTTGGGAGAGAGGTGTACTTGCTGAATTGACCCAAGAACGATGGCGTGCCTCGGCAGAGCGGCACGCCCACACCAGCGTTGATCGCAAGTTCGGTCTTGCTTTCGACTGGCTTGTCCGTAACAGTTCCGTTATCGGTGACCAGGTGACGCTGGACAACGGAATCAACTACCCGCTATTCGACGCCCAGTCCACCGCTGAAGCGAACCGACTGTTTGATTACCTAGAAGAGAGCGGGTTGATCAGCACGGTCCCGAGGACTATGGGAAACAAGAAAGTTGAGGTGACGTTCAAGGGTTGGCGACAACATGAAGCTGAAGTGAATCAAGCTGTCGCCAGTAACAAGTGCTTCGTCGCGATGTGGTTCACGGAAGAGATGTTCGAAGTCTTCAATGAGGCGATCGACCCTGCAATCCGCGCAGCGGGGTTCGAACCTGTTGTCGCCAACCGTATCCTCCACAACGACAAGGTCTGCGACAGGATCATCGCTGAGATACGCCGGTCTACATTCGTGGTGGCGGACTTCACGGGAAATCGAGGCGGTGCCTATTTTGAGGCCGGCTTCGCAATGGGGCTAGGTCGCCCAGTGATCTTCACATGCCGCAAGGATCACATGGAGAAGGTTCACTTCGACACGAACCACTACAACCACATCACCTGGCAGACTTCCGAAGATCTCAAGATGCAGCTTGAGGCAAGGATCCGGGCTACGATAGTCAACTCGAAATCGAACGACTAGAGTAACCGCTTCATTAGAATTCTTCCTGTAACGGCCGAGGGCATCGAACGCACATGACCGCCCGCTTGCAGGCCTCGTCCTGGTCGACTTGGGATTCAAGCGGCTGTGTCGACCAGCCGAATAAAAGGCGAAACTTTTCTCAAGGCGAATACGTCCAATCAAAGAGGAGTTGTTTTGTCTTGTCGGGGCCAGGAGGTTTACACCGCGATGCCAACTTATCGAAACCTAGGCGGTGACTCAGGGATTGCTTCATTTGAGACGGATGATCGCTCTATCGAGGTGACGTTCGACGACGGATCATCCTGCGTCTACGATGACATCAGGCCAGGAGTATACACAGTAGGCCGAATGAAACAGCTTGCGGTTCGAGGCCAAGGGCTTAACGAGTACATCAACAAGCACGTCCGCAAGAACTATGCTCGGAGAACCCGCTAGGTATCTTACCTAGTCTTCGTCGTCCTTCACGTGAAACCCTATCCGCCTCTTCTGCGGAAGCTCGGGCTGCTCCAAGAGCCCTTGAATGTGTTCGAACAGAATGCCGATCTCTTCGTCGTGTTGCGCGACTTTTCGCGCCAACTCCTCGTTGGCGCCAAGCACCTGACGCAACCGTATGAACGTACGCATGATCGCTACGTTGACATCGGCCGCGTGATCGCTGTGTAACACAGAGGAGAGCATGGCTACGCCGTGCTCGGTGAACGCGAAGGGCGGCGAGCGCCGGCCCCCTCGGCCCTTTGCTATTGCAGTTTGCAAGAGCAAAGATTCGAACTCCTCACCCGTGAGTTGAAAGACGAAGTCCTCCGGGAAGCGGCGCTTGTTGCGCCGCACGGCCAGGTTAAGATTGCCAGTCGTCACTTCGTACAGCGCTGCCAGATCCGAATCGATCATCACGTTCTGCTCACGGATCACATAAATCTGAGCGGCAATGCGTTCCAGCGGAATGATGCCCTCTGACTTCGCTCTGGCCATCAGCACACTGTGGCGAAGTGCGAATTTTCTGTCAAGGAGCCTGGCTATAATAGAGCCGCCGTGCCTCGCCTTTCCTACTGCTGCGCCGCTCTGCTGCTCGGCGCGTTCTGGTACGTGGCTTGGCTCGTCTCGGCCCTGCCGCGTTTCCCTCATACTTACGCACAATTACGCTTCCTTGAGCCTCTGGACTTCTTCGAACCTATGTTCCTGCTCATGTGCGCGGTCAGCCTCACACTGGCCGTGGCGTTCCGCCGCTTCATCGTTCGAGCAGACACCCTGCCCAGAGCTCTAGCCACTGCAATCGGCCTCCCCTTGCTCGGCTCAGTTCTCTATGTCGCCGGATTCTACCTCCCTAACTCGTTCATCGGCGCTGAGTCCTTCTCCAGTTTTCTTTATTCGCTTTTAATGCTCCCGTTGTTAGGCGTTATCGTGGGCCTGCCGGTTGCCGCTGCTGGTTTTTGGATCTTCCTGCCGATGGGTCTGGTTTCTCAACTCGTCATGGGTGCTATCGGTCGCGGCAAACTCTCCTCCGCCGACGGACGCCTCTTCGTACTCGCCTCCGCATCAGTCGCGGCGGCCGTGGCCTACGCCGCTGGTTTCGTTCCGTTTCGTTAGAGTTCCCGGTTGCTCTTCGTCCGAAGGATGATCGCTCCCTTACAGTCGCGTCTCTGTTGCGCTTGGCAATACGGATTGAGGTTGGAACGGAGATTGGACCTAGGGCGGACCTGGACCTGGGGACATGGAGTACCGACGTCCGGCGGGCCTTCTTGCCCTGAAAACAAGAAAGCCCGCCGGAGCGGCGGGCGGGTAACCTACTAAGCGGGTACCGGAGATGTCTTTGGGTCGACCCCAGTGATCTGTATCACTCTTACGCTGCCGTTTCCTTTGGCCTCATCGGCTGGCCCCTAACACTGCACCCGATGCATCGGAGCCCCTGGCCGTGTCTGGCCCAACCAGGGATCTTCTAATTCAAGATGTAGCATCCTGGGTCAACCTTTTTGGGGTGTTTTTGGCGGGCGAAAGGACGTAAGCGGTTGATTTCATTTGTCAAAAGATTTTTCGTTGGGCGGCGCAGGCGGTGATGCGGATTGGCGGCGCGGCTAGGAGACCCGGCTGCGGGCCGCCACCGCCTCGTCCAACTCCAGCCCCAGCCCCGGAGCGGTGGGGGCCTGCAAGAAAACGCCCTCGTCGGTCTTCGTCTCGGCCATGAGCGGCCCCTTGAAAAGTTTGCCTTGGAACTCCAGCAGTGCGTTATCCGGCATGAAGTATTCAATCCACTGCACATTGCTCAACCCGGCCGCCATATGCAGGTGCACCATCTGCAAGTTCCAAGGCGATACCGGCACTTGGTGCGCCGTGGCGAACGCGTGAATCTTCAGCCAATCAGTGATGCCACCGGTGACCGCGGCGTTCGGCTGTACCACGTCCACGGCCCCTTGCTCGATCAATTGCTTGAACTCATTCAGTCCTGCGTGCTGCTCGCCGCCGGCAATATATGTGCTGCCCGCGCGGGCCCGTACGCGGCAATACCCGGCGATCTCTTGCGGCGGCAGCGGCTCTTCGAGCCAGTAGACGTTATAAGGCTCCCAGGCCCTCAGCTGCTGGATCGCCGAATCGACGTCCCAGGTGCCGTTGACGTCGACCATTAGGCGCACGTCGGGGCCGATGGCCGCGCGGACGTGCCGTACGCGGTCGGTCGCTTCCTGCAACGTGACGAAAGTGCGCGAGCCACGAATCTTGAGCGCGCGATGCCCTTGCGCAACATACTCCGCCGCGCGCTCGGCTAGCTTCTCGGGCGGCATGTGATGCGCGCAGTTGGCATAGGTGGGGATCAGCTCGCGGCGCCCGCCGAGCAGCGTCGCCACAGGCACCCCCATGCGCTTGCCCTTGATGTCCCA
>CAZYOX010000317.1:0-5307 GCA_964649285.1 uncultured Bryobacterales bacterium
ACACCGAGCACAACAACGCCGTAGCCTTGAAAGAGTACATCGAGCACAAACAGCGCAGCGGGACGCGGCGAAAAGGGCGTCCTCATCAATAAAACGCTCTGACTCCCTGTTGTCCCCGGCCTCGCGGCCGGGGCTGTTGATTTGCTCCGCCCCTGCGGGGCTCAGCGCCCGAAGGCGACGAGGCAGCTAATAGCCCTGGACGCTAGTCCGGGAAAGCGACTCCTCACGAAGAGTTCAGGGCGGCAGCCTACGCCGCCGCGTACCCGTCATACAATGGCATTCATTCGATGCTGCGCACCGACGGCAACCTTGCGGAACTCTCCGGGCGGGCCCTCGTGCTTGGTTTGTTCCTCGGGCTGGTGATGACGGCGGCCAATACGTACCTCGGCCTCTATGCCGGCATGACTGTATCGGCCTCGATTCCCGCGGCTATCGTATCGATGGGCATTTTGCGCGGAATCCTGCGTAAAGGAACGATCCTCGAAAACAACATCGTCCAAACGATGGCCTCGGGCGGCCAATCGGTGGCGGCAGGCATTATCTTCACGGTTCCGGCATTGGTGATCGCCGGCGTCTGGCAAGACTTTCCGTTTTGGCAGGTGACGATGATCGGATTGGTGGGCGGCGTGCTCGGCGTGCTGTTCATGATTCCGCTGCGCAAGACGTTGATCGTCGAAGACAGGGAACTGATCTATCCCGAGGGCGTCGCCTGCGCCAACGTTCTTCATGCGGGCCAGAGCGGCGGCAGTGATCTAGTTTCGATCTTCTTGGCCCTGATGGCCGGTCTCGCCTTCAAGGCGCTGAGCGGTCTGGTGGCCGTCATCAAGCCGCTCGTTGAGGGCGCCGTAGGCGTCGGCCGGACCGTGCTCTACTTTGGATCGGACATCTCGGTGGCGCTGCTGGGCGTCGGCGTCATCGTCGGCCTCGAAGTCAGCGTTTTAGTCTTCGCTGGCGGCGTCATCGGCTGGCTAGTCGGCATCCCACTCTATTACCTGACGGCGGTAATGCCCGAAGGCTCGGCGCTCGATGCCGCTTGGGCGGCGTGGAGCGACCAGATCCGATACATGGGCGTGGGCGCGATGATCGTCGGCGGTTTGTCGTCGATGTGGGGCATTCGCGGCGGCATGATGAAGGGCGTCCGCGAAGCGATTAGCGGCTTTCGCGGACTGAACGCTTCAGCCGAGAGGACCGAGATCGACCTCAACGCCAAGCAGACGGCGCCGCTCTTGCTATTGGCCGCGGTGGGCACCATCGGCCTCTACTGGTCGCTCACGAGCGACCTCTGGGTGGCCATCGTCGCGGGGCTCATCATGGTCGTCGCCTCCTTCTTTTTCGTGGCCGTATCGAGCTACATCGTCGGCCTCGTGGGAAGCTCCAACAACCCAATATCGGGCATGACGATCTGCGCGCTGCTCTTCGCATCGGGCGTTCTGCTGTTGCTGGGTATGAGCGGAACGACAGGCACCTTGGCGGCGCTGGGCATCGCCGGAGTCGTCTGCTGCGCCGCGGCAACGGGCGGCGACACGTCGCAGGACCTGAAGACGGGGTATTTGGTGGGCGCCACGCCCTGGAAACAACAGTTCGCCCTGCTCATCGGCGTCATCGTTCCCACGGCATTGATCGCGCCGGTGCTGTCTCTGCTACACGCCGCATACGGCATTGGCACCGGCTCCGAAGGTTCGCTGCGCGCGCCGCAGGCGACGCTCTTCGCATCCATCGCCCAGGCGCTCTTCAGCGACGGCTACATGCCCTGGACCATGCTGGCCATCGGCGCCGGCATTGCGATCGCCATGCTGGCGTTGAACGTGTATCTCGAAAAGGCTAAGTCACCCTATCGCGCCCACGTCATGCCGGTAGCCGTGGGCATCTATTTGCCGTTTTCCCTCAGCGTCCCGATTCTCGTCGGCGGCGTCATTGCCCATGTACTAGCGAAGCGCGGCGAGGCGGCCACAAACCGCTCGGTGTTGATCGCCTCCGGCCTGATTGCCGGTGAAGCCATCGCGGGAATCGTCATCGCCGGGGCCGTCGTGGCCCTACAGCGCAACGGCTCAGGGCAGCAATTGCCTATCCCGATGGTCGATAGCAATCTGCTGTCGATCGCGCTTTTCGGGGCGGTGGCGCTGTGGGTTTACCTCAGCGGACGAAAAAGCGACGCCTAGGATTTGCCGAACGAGGGGCCGCCCATACCGGTGTGGCTCGATAATCCGCCGTCGACCGCCAGCACCTGTCCGGTCACGTAACGCGAGCAGGTCAAAAAGTACAACGCCGCCTCGGCGATGTCTTCACCCGTGCCCGCTCGCCCGGACGGCGTGGCGTCAATCTGCCGTTGCACCTCTTTCGGTATCGGATCGCCGAATTCGATCACTCCGGGAGCGATGCTGTTGACCTGGATCGCCGGCGCCAACTCCTTGGCCAACGACTTGGTCAGGTGGATCACGCCCGCTTTCGAGGCATTATAAGCGCCGTACTGCGCCCAAGGCCGAATCCCGCCTAGCGAGCTGATGTTGAGTATGCGGCCCTCGCCTCGCGGCAACATCAGCCGAGCGGCTTGTTGCGCGCAGAAATAGTAGGCCTTCAGGTTTGTCGTCAGGATGCGATCCCACTGCTCTTCCGTGGTCCTCAGGATCGGCGTCCTTTCATAGACCGCCGCGTTGTTGACTAAGGCGTCGAGTTGTCCGTAGACCTCGGCGACAGTTGTGAAGAGGCGTTCGATCTCGCGAACGCTCGTGAGGTCAGCTTGAAAGGCTTGGCCGCCGCACTCCGCCGCCGTCTGCTCGGCTTCTTCCGCGGAGCCGCGGTAGTGCACAGCGACCCGCGCGCCCGCGCGTCCAAGTTGCAAAGCGATAGCGCGGCCGATACGCCGCGCCGCGCCGGTGACGAGAACTACCTTGCCTTCGATCGCTTCGGACATGTCTCGATTTTGCCAGGAAGGACAACCGGCCGGACAGTTCCGCCCGACTGAGGAGCATGTCGCCTGTGCTCGATCGTCACAACCCGCTAGCGCCCCAGCCGGCAAAAGGCGATGAAATCGGTCACGGCCGGCGTTGCGCCCGCTTGGCGCACCAAGGTCGCGATCTGGCCGCGGTGGTAGTGCGAATGCATCCCGAGGTGCGTCAAGATGTCACGCGGCGGATTGCGAAAGCTCTTGCCAGTCTGGTTCGTGTAGGCGATCTCCCGCTCCAGAGTCTCTTCTTCGAGTGCGGCCAAGTACGCCGAGCCCTTGCGCTCCATCTCGTCCAACTCCGCCTGACAGCCGGCTGCGGTGGATGTCGGGAAGAGCTCAATGCCAGACGAATCACCGCCTTCCAAGCGCGTCAGCCAGGCCCGTTGAGCTGCGAGAATATGACCAAATAGGCGAAGACATTCCCCCGGTTCACGGAGTTGCGCGATCGATTCCAAAGTGCGCCGGTTAGCCCATGCTTCAAATTCCCACATCCGCTCAAAATGCGTTGCCATCGTTCACCTCTTCTGTTTAGCGGCAGCCAAGGATACCGTCCAATTCTCTGTGTTAACCTAGCCCGGCGCCAACTATGAGTACCCGTCCGCAAGCCTCCCGCTTTTTTTTAGCGAGTTGCATCGCTCTGATCGTAACCGCGATGAGTTTTGCGATTCGAGGCGAGATTCTCGGCGTGTGGACCCAAGAGTTCGCCCTGACCAACGCCGAGGCGGGCGCGGTGACGGGAGCTGCATTCTGGGGATTCCTGTTGTCCATGGTGATCGGCGGGCCGCTGTGCGACGTGCTCGGAATGGGCAGGCTGATGGTGCTGGCTTTCGTCGGGCACTTGGCAGGAACGGCGCTGACGATCTTCGCCGGCGGGTTCGGGTCGCTGTTCATCGCCACCTTGCTCGTCGGCGTCGGCAACGGTTTCGTCGAAGCGGCCTGCAACCCATTGATCGCCACGCTTTATCCGGAGAACAAGGTCGCTAAGCTGAACCTGTTCCACGTCTGGTTTCCCGGGGGCATCGTCATCGGCGGTCTGCTGGCTTACGCCATGGATCTGCAAGGCATGAGCTGGCAACTGAAAATCGCATCGATGATCGTGCCGACCCTCATCTACGGCACGATGTTCCTCGGTATGAAATTCCCGGCCACGGAGCGCGTCGCCTCCGGCGTCTCGACCGGCGGGATGGTCCAGGCGGCGCTGACTCCGCTGTTCATCTTCATGGCCTTCTGCATGTTGCTCACCGCATCGACCGAGTTAGGAACCAATCAGTGGATAGCGACGCTCCTGTCGAATATCGGCGTGCAAGGCATCCTGATCCTTGTCTTGATCAACGGCATCATGGCCGTTGGGCGTATGTTGGGCGGACGGGTAGAGAAGATCCTCTCGCCTGCGGGCATGTTGCTCTTCTCGGCGATTTTCTCCGCTGTCGGGCTTTTCTGGCTCAGCTCGGCTTCGGGCAGCATGGCGTTGGCGGCTGCTGCGGTCTTCGCTATCGGCATTACCTACTTTTGGCCTACCATGCTGGGCTTCGCATCCCTTTACATTCCCCGTAGCGGCGCGCTGGGGCTGGCGATTCTAGGCGGCATCGGCGCCGGCGCTACGGCCATCGCTCAACCTTTCCTGGGCTGGGTATACGACAGGCAGTTGGAACTGCACCTGCCGGCAGGAACTACGGTGCAGGCGCTGCAATCCGCCGCGGCGGGAACAGCGGAGCATGCGCAGTGGCTGGAAGTACAGGTTGCTTCAGGCTCTGGAGCGCTGCAAACCATGGCCGTGCTGCCGGTGATCTTGATCGTCGCCTTCGGCGGCCTCTACGCCTGGCAAAAGGGCAAATCTCCCGAGCGCCTCAGCCGCGGTTGAGAGCCTTCGCCCGAAGGTCTCCTGTATCCTGATGGCTTAGCGTGAGAGTCGGCCTCGTTATCGGTGTTCTCCTCTGCGCCTTGGCTGGCTCGTCTTGCTCAGTCAAGAAATACGCCATCCGAAAAGTCGGCGATTCGCTCAACTCCGGCCCCTCAACTTTTGAGACCGACGACGACATCGAACTGGTGGGCGATGCCCTGCCCTTTAGCCTCAAGTTCGTTGAGACCTTGCTTGCCGGGGTCCCCGACGATCCAGACTTGTTGCTCACCGCCTGC
Source organism: uncultured Bryobacterales bacterium (assembly GCA_964649285.1). Classification (GTDB taxonomy): domain Bacteria; phylum Acidobacteriota; class Terriglobia; order Bryobacterales; family UBA6623; genus CAMPKL01. Next base: position 5,081 of record CAZYOX010000317.1, read on the forward strand.
CGCGGCTTCGTCCTTTACTCCTACGCCTACGTCGACTTCGAAGCGGAACAGACGATCGAAACCGATCTCGATGAAGGGCGGCGCCAACGCGCCCGCGCTCGAAACCTTTATCTACGCGGCTTGGGATATGGGCTAAAGGGTCTTGAAGGCTTGTATCCAGGATTCGAGAGCCGGCTTCGAACGGATCCGGTGGCTGCCGCCGCTTTGCTGAATCCCAATAAGGCCGC
>CAZYOX010000318.1:0-5298 GCA_964649285.1 uncultured Bryobacterales bacterium
GACGAAGTTCGTTACTCGATCCTGCCCGTCGTCATCGGAGACGGCATTCGCTTTTTCGACAAGCTCGACAAAGATATCGTCCTCCACCTGATCGAAGTCAAAGCCTATAAGACCGGCACAGTCGCAACCCGCTACGAAGTGCGGTCCGCAGGGGACAGTCACGCTTGACTGTCCCAGAACAACCATGGCTCTCACTCGTTAGTTCAGCCGCGCTTCGCTTTCCTCGCGCTTCCCTCTCCCGCAGCCGTCTTAGCCCGAGCCGCTTCCTTCGCGCCGTAGTTGTCGTGCCAAGTCCACCATTCGTAGGGCGGCGTCTGTGGGTACCCCTTCGGCGAGTCCTCCCAAGTTTCCTGACGGCCGAGCGCCGTCATATCCAGGTAGCTCCAGACGGTCCCCATCGCCTCATCGCCGCGGTTGTTGATGAAGTACGTGCGGAATATCTGATCGCCCGCTCGGATGAAGGCGTTGTGTCCGTGGTACTCGTCCACGCCGAAGTCGGCATCGAAACTGTCCGTGATGGTATACCACGGCATCGTCCAATCCATTCTTGCTTTCAGGGTCTCGATGTTGTCCTGCGGAGCCCGCGAGGCGAAGGCAAGCGTGGTGTCGCGGGCATTCAGATGGGCCAGATGGCTCACCTGATCGGCAACCATCGAGCAGCCGTCGCAAGCATGCTCGGGCCAACCGGTGACGCCCGGCTCGTAGAAGGCGCGATAGACGATCAACTGCCGCCGTCCCTCGAACAGCTCGATCAGGCTAACCTTGCCCGAGGGCCCCTCGAACTCATACGTCTTCTCGACCGCCATCCACGGCATCCTTCGGCGCTGAGCCGCCAGCGCGTCTCGAGCCTTCGTGTGCTCCTTTTCCTTGACGAGCATCTCTTCACGCTCATCGTTCCATGCCTCCGCCGAAACAATCGGAGGCGTTTTCATACCCAACTGTTCTGTCGCATGTTCCCGATATCTGGTCGAACTGGCGGGCATCTCATTCCTCCTTTGTTTCCGGAAAATCGCCGGGGCGCATCGGCACAGGCAACGTATGCCCACGTTTTGGACACGCGAACCGCGCCAAGCGTTACGATTGCGCAAGGCCCCTCCCAGCGCAACGAAACCCTACTCGCCATGCACCGTACTGGCAGGCACAGCGCCTCTACCTTAGCCGGGTCTAGGAAGGGGTCGTGACCGGAATTGGATTGAGCATGGGGGGGCGTGTAGGAACGGGAGACGGGCATCGAGAGATGACTAACAGAGCGGCCCTCTTCCGAGCGGGCCGTTCTGAGTCCACGTAGTAAGGTGCAAGGAGGCCTAGGCGACGGCGGTTTCCTCTTCCATCTCCACCTGGGTGTGCAGCGTCACCTTCAAGGCATCGAGGACCCTGCTTGCCCGTTCCAGCGTGATGCCGTGATACTCGTTCCGCTCGTCGCGCGACACTTGCGATTCGTGAACGCCGAGCCGCGCCGCCAAATCGCGTTGCGAGATTCCCTTGGCGATGCGCAGCGAGATCAACAGATGTCCGAGACCTCGCAGATTTTCCAGATCGGGGAGCTCGCCTCGCTTCAGCCGTTCGTAGCTTTCGACTTCTTCCTGCAATTGGAGGTGGAACGATTCCATGGGATCAATCACGCGCTTGATCTCGTCGTCGTCTAGGCCAGCGATTCTCAATCGCTCACGATGTTCCGCCAGTCGCGTTCGTTCCTCTGCCAAACGCGAAGACGCTTCCTGATACTCCGCCTCGTTTCTAATCATGGCTGCCCTCCATGCTTGATCTTCACGATGCCTCGCGGCTTCCCGTCGCGGCGCGATTGGCGGAATGCCGAGGGGAACTCCAACTCGTGTCCGAACTTGTCCCGTATACCGCTTCCTATGCCAAGTCCCGGCACATGCGGATAGAGTTCCACGCGGTAGCGATGCCACATCGGCAACTGTTTCTTGGGATAGCCGCGGTAAGGCTTCCTCGTCGCCGGATCCCACGTCCAGACCTTGAACGGGTCCAACAGATTGAGCCTTCGGACGAGTTCTCTGCTCTTCAACGCATCGAGCGAACAGACGAAATAACCGTCAATGTCGTTGGGGTGATCTTTGTTTTCGGCGAATGAGCCGTCAGCGAATACCTCGCTAACGCCAGCCTGCCAGAGCTGTTGCGCAAGGATCTCGAGGTTGCCGATCAGTCGCAGTCGCCAGGCCGAGTCCCAGGTAGCCCTTCTTTCGTTGGGGCCAACAGCAAGCACCGAGCCGCGAAGCTCCCCGAAGGACACCTCGTAGTCGCCTGGCGGTAACAGGCCGTCTGGGTCGAAGGCTGGAATCGCAGACATGACGTTAATGACATTTTAGTCTTATATGACAAATTTGTCATATGCTAATATCGCTTCTCCTTCTTACGGAGGGAAAGAGGGGAAAGGGGGGGACACAACGCCCTTTCTGGCGTTTGCCCGGAGAAATCCCGGGAGAAGATCCTGCGAAGGGAGCGACACCTTGGGAGATACCTTATACTGGTATCTATTGGTATCAAGCCATGGCCAAGAATACCAGCATCACCTTGGGCGATCACTTTGAGTCCTTCATAGCCGAACAAATCAGCGCCGGACGCTACGGTTCCGCGAGTGAAGTTGTTCGTGCCAGCCTACGTCTGCTCGAAGAGCATGAGCAATCCGTGCGAGCTGTCCGCCAAGCCCTCGTTGCCGGCGAACAAAGCGGTGACGCGGGCGCACTCGATATGAAATCCGTCCGAGCCAAAGCGCGAAGGAAGGCGGGCCTGAAACGCGTGAATGCGTAAGGTCCTGAAGCAGGCGCTCGCCGAGGCCGATCTGGTCGACGTCTGGATCTACACCCACGACCGCTGGGAGAAGCGCAAGCAGAACGATACTTCGACAATCTTGAGGCCGGAGTCAACCGCCTCGCGCGCAATCCGGCGCTTGGCCGTGCCTGCGATCAGATTCGCCAGGGATACCGCGTCCTCCGCATCAACCGCCACCTAGTTTTCTAGACCCACGATGAGCTCGCCGTCCGCATCGTGCGCGTTCTGCACGATCGAATGGACCCAGCTCGCCGGCTCTAGTCCCGAGAAATTTGGCCCCTATGCTACGCCTAGAGCAGGGTGCAAACGGCCGCTCGTCCGAGCGGGTCGTTTTCCGATTTCGCGGTTGTGCCAAAAAATAGGCCTGTGACGGCATTTCGATGCTTGTTGTCAGCTACTTAGCGCGGGTTGGAGACGCTGACAGACTGTGACATTTTGTGCCATCTTGCGCCATTTCGATGCCAAAACGTGCCATTTCGTGCCGGAAAAACGCCAAGGCAAGCCAGGATTCCCGCGGAGAGCGGCAAAATCGCGTCATTATTCCAGCGGCCAGACCTCAACCACTCCATGGGCGACGGCGCAAGGGACGCGTGAGACTTTGTCGACGGCTTCGGTCACGTTAGCGGCTTCGATCACCGCGAACCCCGCCACAGGCAAAGCGGCCGACATGTACGAGCCCTCGCGTACTTCGAGACCGGCCACCTCCGGGTTGCGCACCTGCACCGGCGTGCCGGCGATTCCGATCTGACTGTGCCGTACGGTCGTATCCAGCCTGGTCGCCGTATCCAATCGTCAAGAACTTCGGCATGATGTCTGCTCCTGCTGCTTGGTGATGTCTCAGCGGTACGGCGGCGTTTCGGGTAAAAATTTGGACCCCTGTGCTGCCTCTGGTTGTAGAAGATCCTTGGTTGGGCCCGGCACGGCCAGGGGTTGGTCGCGCCAAGAAAATGGCCCGCTCCACGAGCGGGCCTTGGCGAAGCCTCGTTCGTTCAGCGGTCAGCGGCTGCGATCGCTGGAGGGCGGAACCAAGCCGTTCAAACGCAAATGCACGGCCATCTGGGCATATTCATGCTCGAGATGGATGGTGTTGCCGTAGAGGGCGCCGATGCGCGTGCGCTGTCCGCGGCCGGCGGGTACCATCTCCGCGGCGGAGGCGTCAGTGAGCGCGGCATTGGCTTTGTCGCACTGTTCGAGTCCGGCCTTGAGGGCGGCCACGAGAGCGTCTTTACCGGCGCCTGCTTCCGCGTTGGATTGCATGGCCTGGCCGTTCAAACCGGAGCACGACCGCATGGCTGACGAAGCGGTGTGGGCGACCAAGTCGGCGAAGCTCTGGCTCTCCGGAGCAGGCTTGAAGCCGTACTTGTCGGCGGGCATCTTCTCGGCGGCCGCGGCGAGATTGCCGCTAGTACGAGTCCAGGACGCTTGGGCCTCTTGGCTCATAGGATTCTGCGCTTGCAGGGGAAGCACGACGGCAGAAGCCGCGGCAAAGAAAAACGTAAAGAAACGTTGCATCGAGATTCCTCCAGGAGTCGATGACGGATTATAGGCGTTGCGAAGCGCCCCCAGCAAGGGCTAGGAAACGGTCTCTGGGGTTTCCGTCACGTGCAGCTCTTGCAGCGAACGGACTTGGATGACGCGTCGGCGCTTCGCCTCGATGCCTTCCGCGGCGGCGCGGCCGGCAGTGAGCATGGAAATGCACGGGATGTTCTGTGCGGCGGCGGCGCGGCGGATGGCGCGCTCATCTTCAAAGGCGCTAGCGCCGGCCGGCGTGTTGATCACCAGGCTGATCTTGCGATCTTTGATCAAATCGACGACGTTGGGACGGCCTTCGTTGACCTTGAAGACGACCTTGCAGTCGAGACCGGCAACGCGGAGGCGCTCCGCGGTACCGCGCGTGCCGAAGAGTTCAAATCCCATGGCGGCGAACTTCTTGGCGATGGCGGCGGCTTCATCCTTTTGTTTGGAGCCGATGCTCATGAAGACCGCGCCCTGCTCGGGCAAGGGGCTGCCAGCGCTCAGTTGCGCCTTGGCGAAGGCTTCGCCGAAAGTTTCGCCGACGCCCATGACTTCGCCGGTAGAGCGCATCTCGGGTCCGAGGATGGGATCGACGCCAGGGAACTTATTGAATGGGAAGACCGGCGACTTGACGCACACCTTGTGCGGCTTGAGCTCGCCTTTCGGCAACTCAGGCATGTCGGCCAACTTGCGGCCCATCATCAGCCGTACGGCGATTTTCGCCACTGGCACGCCGGTGGCTTTGCTGACGTAGGGAACGGTGCGAGAGGCGCGCGGATTGACCTCGATGACGTAAACCTTGCCGTTGGCGATGGCGTATTGCACGTTCATCAAGCCGACGACGTTGAGAGCGCGGGCCATCTTCACGGTGTACTCGCGAATCGTGTTGAGTTGCGCCGGAGTGATGGTCATCGAAGGCAGCACGCAGGAGCTGTCGCCGGAGTGCACGCCTGCTTCTTCGATGTGCTCCATGATGCCGGCGATGAGGAC
>CAZYOX010000319.1:0-5287 GCA_964649285.1 uncultured Bryobacterales bacterium
CGCGGTGACTGATAAATAGATTGCCTTTAACGGTGACGCCCAGGCTCTCAAGCGTCCTAATCTCTTTCAGCAGTGCCGCGGGGTCTACTACCAGGCCGTTGCCGATGATGCCCTTCTTGCCCCGCAGGATGCCCGTGGGGATCAACGATAGGACGAACTTCTGATCGCCCACCTTCACCGTGTGACCCGCGTTGTGTCCTCCCGTCGAGCGCGCCACGATGTCGAATCGATCCGCGATTAAATCGACGATCTTGCCCTTTCCTTCGTCGCCCCACTGGGCGCCTAGAACCACAACATTGGCCATAAGAATCCTCTGTTCTTCCCCAAGAAGCTGTTGATGTGCCGTGAAAAAGAGCCCGAAAGGGCCCCAAAAAAACTGGCGGAGGAAGTGAACTGTCCTCTCCGATCATAACCGCTTTTGCTCGTCCGTGGGGCGTTCCCTAGAAGGGGAGAACGGCTGGCGAAGATAATCCGCTCCCTGGTTCGGTATCTTTGGTGCAACGGTGGCTCGCGGCAGCACATGGCGCAACGCGGCGGAGTTCGCTCTGGCCTGGCTCGTCATTCAGGTTCTACGCTGGGCGCCCCTACCGTCAGCGAAGGCGATTGCCGCAGCCCTCTCTGATGCCGGTCGCCTGCTAACGCCCCGCTGGCGGCGGACGGCCCATACGAACCTAGCCATCGCGTTTCCCGATTGGACGCCGGAACAGCAGAAACGTGTTGTTCGCCAGTGCTACAGAAACCTAGGCGCTAACCTGCTGGCGATTGCCCGGCTGCCGCGGCTGACGCCTGCGAATGTCTCCCAGTGGATCCGCTACGACGGGTTTGAACATTACGAGGATGCGATCGCTCAAGGCCGCGGCGTGATCTTCCTCACTGCCCATCTGGGCGTTTGGGAGCTGAGCGCCGCCGCTCACGCCCTCTACGGCCATCCCATGTCTTTGATGGTTAGGCCGCTCGATAACCCGTTGTTGGATCGCTTAATTGACGCTCGCCGCCGATTGTTCGGCAATCGCACGATTCGCAAAAAGGATTCGGCAAGAGAGGTATTGTCGGTCCTGCGAAACAACGGCGCCGTGGGCATTCTCGCCGACCAAAACGCAGCGGGTTCAGATGGCGTGTTCGTGGATGTTTTTGGCCGTAAAGCGAGCGCTACCAAGGGCGTAGCGCAAATCGCCGCCCGCACCGGAGCCGCCGTTGTGCCCGGGTTCGCCGTGTGGAATGAAGCCGAGCGCAGCTATGTATTGAAGTTCTACCCGGCGGTCGAGTTGGTCGAATCCGCGAGCCGCGAAACTGATCTGCTGGAGAACACGCAGCGCTGCCAACAGGCGATTGAACGAGCGATTCGCGACAATCCTGGTCAGTGGCTCTGGATCCATCGTCGATGGAAGCGCCGGCCCGATGGCCAACCTGCTGTGTACTAAGGGTTTCCGACGCTTTACAGACACTCTTTTTTCGGCGAAGCTATACTGACGGCAGCTAAACCGGCAACCAGGTTGCCGCACCGGGGGAAGCTTGTGAAGCGAGTAGCCAAGTCACAAACTATTTCGAAATTCGCGTTAACCGGCGCGATCTGGATTCTCGCGAGTACTCCCTTGTTCGCGCAGCAGCCCGCCTCGGCCCAAACGGTCGACCGGGAAGCGGCCTACTACCACTTCTCGCTTGGCCACTTATATCATCGCCTCGCGATGCAACAGGCCATCCCGGAATACGTCGACAAGGCGATCACGGAATATCAAGCGGCCATGGCTGCTGATCCTGCTTCCAATTACATTCCTCAGGAATTGATCCAGCTCTATGCCGGCGTCAATCGTCTCGAGGACGCCGTCAAACTAGGCAACGAGGTAGCGGCTCGGAGTCCGCAGGACGCGGAAGTCAGGCGCTTGTTAGGCCAGATTTACCAGAGCTACGCCTATGACCGGCGGGGCGGCTTCAATCGAGAATCCGCCGCCAATGCGGTCGCCGAGTTCGAGAAGGCGCTAGAGATCGAACCAAACGATCTTGAGACGCTGCAGGCCCTTGGAGGACTCAAGCTGGATATGGGTGATGCTGAGGCGGCCGAAAAACATTTTCTCCGCGCCTTGGAGGTTGCCCCCGCGGACTCGCGATCCCTAGCTGGATTGGCTCGGATCTACATCGCATCCGGCGAGACGGAAAAGGCTATTGAGGCCTTGGAACAAGTCGTTCAATCCGACGGTGGGAACCGCCGCTCTCTAGAGTCCCTCGCACGAGCTTATGAGGAAGTTCGCCGTTTTGCCGATGCGGCGGATATCTATCGTCGGCTCATGGAAGATACAGGGTCGAACGGCGGCAATCCGATCGCCTACCGCGGAATGTACGCGGACAGCCTTCTGCGGGCCCGCGACTATGCGAAGGCTCGCGAGCAGTATGAGCGTCTAGCGGAGATCGATCCGCGCAACGCTGTTCACCGGCTGCGGCTGGCTCAGATCGATACCGAGGAGCGACGTTTCGAGCAGGCCTGGAGCAATATTCAAGAGGCGCAACGGCTTGATCCCGAGAACCTCGACGTCAAGTACAACATCGTCCTCTTGCTTGAGGCTGAACTGCGTTACAACGAAGCTGCGGAAGGGATGCGGCAGCTCCTCGACGATACCAAGCAAGCGAGCTACGATCCCGCGGACTTGCAGAACAGGCTCCGCTTTATGGGACACCTGGCTTCGATCGAGAGACAGCGGGAGGACTTCGATGCCGCCCGCACCATCTACGGCGACATGGCGGTTTTAGACCCCAACTTCGCCCCTCAGAGCCGCGCCTTGATAATCGACACATTTCGCGCCGAGAAGAATTCCGACGCGGCCTTGGAAGAAGTCAATCGTGCGGTTCGCGAGTATCCGGACAACGAAGGCCTCAAAATGCAAAAGGCGACGATTCTTGCCGAGACGGGCCATGCTGTCGAAGCGGCGGAGATCGTTGAGGGGTTAATGTCGGGCGATGAATCTGACGCTGACCTGTACCTGTCGCTGGCGCAGTTGTGGGAGAAGGGAAAGGACCTCGACAAGGCTCTCGCGGCGATTGATGAAGCCGAGAAGCTGGCTCCTGACCAGAAGGTTCCGATCCTATTCTCGAAGGCCTCCATCCTTGAGCGCTTCAAGAAATTTGACGAGTCCGAGACGGTTTTCCGGCAGCTGTTGGAGTTGGATCCCGACAACGCGGGAGCCCTCAATTACCTGGGCTACATGCTGGCCGATCAGGGCATCAAGTTGGACGAGGCGCATGACATGATTCAACGTGCGCTTGACCTAGAACCTGAGAATGGCGCCTTCCTCGATAGTCTTGGCTGGGTCTACTACCGGCAAGAGAAGTTCCATCTCGCGGAACGGCAATTGCTCCGCTCGTTGGAAAGATACGGAAGGGATCCTGTTGTGCTGTCCCATCTAGGCGACGTCTACCAAAAGCTAGGCGACGTCGAGAAGGCCGCTGAGCATTGGCGGCAGGGTCTTGAGGAATGGCGCCGTACTCCCAAGGCGGATCAGGATGCGGCGGAGATCGAAAGACTCGAGGAAAAGCTGACGGAACTTTCGAAGTAGCTAGCGGCTCTCTCGCGCGGCCAATCTCTGCTCAGCTTCCGCTCTTGCTTCAGGGCTTTCCCACTCCGCTTGGGCGCCCAGTAAGAAACCGTCTTCGTCTCGTTCACAATGAACCACGGAGCCCTCGGCGGTCTTGCCGTCCGAATCGGTAAGTCGCACTCGCTTCCCGATCTCCACCTCACGCGGGCACCGGACCTTGAAGCCTAAGTTTGAAATGTCGATCAGGTTGGCGACGGCCGTCTCTTCTCGCCCGGACTCAGATTGCCAAGTCAACGTTGCTCGCTCATGAACCGCGAGGCGGTTTTCCGAACGGCGGTCTTCTTCCTTCGGTTTACCCCGCAACCAGCCCGTCAAGTCGGACCACGAGTTGCCGAAAAGACTCTCGTTCGCTCCCATGCCCACATCATGAAGCGGCATAGGTACGTAAGCAATAGGCGAAATGCCCTAGGCATACCCCGATGTCGCTCCTTGGATAGAATTGGGGGTTGCCCGTGCAGGTAATTCGAATCCTTGCCTTGTGTGCGATCGGCTCGCTCGCTCTTAAAGCTAACTGCATACAGATCCGCGTGATCGACCCGCAGGGCCTGCCGGTACCCGGAGCCGTCGCGTCGATCGGCCAATCTACGGTTTCCGCGAACTCCGAGGGCATCGCGGAACTGTGTGACGACGAGGTACTACGCGGGCCGGTCCGAGTGGAAGCGCAAGGGTTTGCGGCCGCCATCGAAGACCTGGACATGGGTCAGGCGCTCCAGGTCGTCGAGCTTGGGATCCGACTTCATGCGGAAACTCCCGTTGTGGTTACGGGCTCCGTACGTCCAACCGAACTCGCTGACCTGGACCGTAGTCTGAAGGTGATTGCCGCCGATGGGCCTGTGGCGCCGGCATGGTCTTTCGCCGACCTACTGAAACAAGATTCGTCTGTTGACATGCGTGAGAGAGGCCCGGATGGCACGCAAGCGGACTTGTCCATTCGCGGTTCATCGTTCGATCAAGTGCTGGTGATGATCAACGGAGTTCGCGTCAGCGATTCGCAGACCGGTCACCACGCACTGGATCTGCCTCTGCCGCTTGAGACTGTGCAGCAAGTGGAAGTGTTAGCCGGAGCCGGCGCAACCCTCTACGGTTCCGATGCCGTCGGCGGAACGATCAACTTCGTCACCAAGAAGCCCGAGGCCAAAGAGCTGCGGCTGATGAGCGGGATCGGCGAGCACGGCTGGAACCGGCTGGCGGCGTCGGGCGGTTTTCGCCGCGGCATCTGGAGTCAATCGCTGGCTGTTGCGCGCGATTTTTCCACCGGGTTCATGGACGGAAGAAACTTTCGCAACGTCTCGCTTTCGAGCGAGTCGTTCTTTGACACTTCGGTGGGTACCACCAGCATTCTGGCAGCATATAACGATCGACCCTTCGGCGCGAACGGTTTCTACGGCCCGTTTAACTCTTGGGAGGAGACCGGAACGAAGCTGTTTTCCGCAACGCAGACGATCGGCCGAGACATCGATCGGCTGAATCATCGGTTCAACTTCGCCTTCCGCCGGCATGACGACAACTTCATCCTCTGCAGAGAACCCTGCAGTTTCGGATACGGGCAGAATCTGCACCAGACGAATCTCTACCAGGGCTCTTACAACGTCGCGGGCGTAGCCGGAACGAAACTGCGCTGGTCCGGCGGCGCTCAAGTGATTTCCGACGCCATCGACAGCACAGTCGCCGGCCAGCGCCGCCGCGAACGAGCATCGATTTTC
>CAZYOX010000320.1:0-5268 GCA_964649285.1 uncultured Bryobacterales bacterium
ACTGGATGTTGAGGTAGGCCATGATGTTGTCGCGCGTCAGCAGGCCAACCAACCGGCCTCTCTCCAGTACGGGCAAAGTGCGGCACTGGCAAAGCTGTAGCCGCCGAAACGCCGCTTCTAGGTTTTCGTCCGGGCTGGCCGTTTCGAACTCGCCGTGCATGGCGTGAGACACCAACGAATCCGCTCCTTCCTCCGACAGGCCCTTCAATAACTCGCCTTGAGTGAGGATGCCGACCACCTCGCCCGCTTCCACGACGGGAAAGTCCGCTTGCGGGCCGGCAAGCGTCAATTGCACAGCTTCGGCCAGGCTATGCTTGGGGCCGAGAGCATGGAACTCGGTCACCATCGCCTGACGCACCGGGACATCCGCTAGAAAGGCCTCCGTCTGTGTCAGGCCGTACTCGGCCGTGGCGCCCATCCAGACAAACAGCGCGATGAATACCAAGAACGGATTCGAGAAGAGGCCGACAAAGCCGAATAGCAGGGCCATTCCCTGCCCCACCGATGCGGCGATGCGTGTGGCGCGCAGCATCCCGACGCGCGAAGCTAGAATCGCCCGCAGCGCCCGTCCGCCGTCCATCGGGAAAGCAGGCAGCATGTTGAAGAGCACCAGGAAAATATTCACCACCAGCAACCGCTGCAGGAACGGACCGTCAATCATGATCTGCTCCGTCATCGGCGACCACAGACCAGCGACGCCCAGACCAACATAGATCACGGCCGCGATTACGACATTGACGGCCGGGCCGGCGAGCGCGACGGCTAGCTCTTCCATCGGCTTGTCGGGCATCTTCTCTAGCCGGGCCAGTCCGCCGATGGGTAACAGAGTGATGTCGCGGGTTTTGATACCGTAGCGCTTGGCCATTAGAGCGTGTCCTAGCTCATGCAGGACGACGCAGCCAAACAGCGCCAAGACGAATAAGACATCGGCCAACGCCTCGTGGGTATTGCCGGTGCGCGACAGCGATCCAAACCCCACCCAGAGCAGAATCAACGCGAACGTGGCGTGGACATAAATGCCAATGCCGCTAATCGTCGCAATTTTGAATGACCACTTCATCGGAGCGAATCCACACTTGGTATAGCACTTCGCCCCCAGCGGCCGGTGCGGGCTAGGTGTCGATCTTCATCCGCTCCAGCTTGCGGTAAAGCGTCTTTCGCTCTATAGAGAGGATTTGCGCCGCACGCGTTTTGTTACCGCCGGTGGCGGCCAATACCTTGCGGATCTGCTCTTCCTCGGCATCGGCCAGCGATTGCACGGGACGCTCCTTGGGCTCGGATAACGCGAGGGCCGTATCCACCGCCGCACCGTCTAGGACGTCGAATGAGCTGAGAATGACCAGGCGCTCCAACACGTGTTGCAGTTGACGCACGTTGCCCGGCCAGTCGTGTTCTTGCAGCACCCGCAAACCCGACGATGCCAACTGCATTTTGCGGCCATAGCGCTCATTGAAGCGCTTCAAAAAGTGCGCGGCAAGATGCGGGATGTCGTCGCGTCTCTCCCGCAACGCCGGCAGCCGTATCGGGACGACGTTCAAGCGAAACCAGAGATCTTGCCGGAACTCCTTCTCATCGACCATCGCCTGCAAGTTGCGATTTGTTGCGGCAACTACGCGCACATCCAACTTGCGGGTCTTGGAGGCGCCCAGCGGACGCACCTCCTTCTCCTGCAAGAAGCGCAGCAGCTTCAACTGGAAACTGGCATCCACTTCCCCGATCTCGTCCAGAAATACGGTGCCTCCGTCCGCCGATTCAAAAAGCCCGGCGCGGTCGCGTTCGGCTCCGGTGAAGGCGCCGCGCACCGAACCGAACAACTCGCTTTCCATCAACGTCGGCGCGATCGAACCGCAGTCGATGGCCACGAACGGGCCATGCGTGCGCTTGCTGTTTTGGTGGATGAGTCGCGCCACTACCTCTTTGCCAGTGCCCGATTCGCCCTGGATTAAGACCGGCGCATCGCTGGGCGCCGCCCGGGAGATCGTCTTGTAGACTTCCACCATTTCCGCGGTAAAGCCAATCATCTCGGTCTCTGGAATGTCGGCCTCGGGCGCTTCTTTCACGCCCTTGGTTTCCAGAGACTCCGCGGCCTTGCGGACAGCGTCCAACAGCCTGCTCATATCGAAGGGCTTAGCAAGGTATTCGAACGCTCCGCCGGACGTTGCCTTCATCACCGTTTCAATCGTCCCCTGGCCCGTAATTACGATCACGGCAGAGGTCGGGTTGTTGTCTTTCGCGGCTTTCAGCACGTCGAGGCCCGTGCGTTCGTCGAGGTAGATGTCGGTGATCACCAGCGGATAAACGCGATTAGCCAATAGCACCAAGGCCTCACGCGTCGAAGACACCGAATCGACCACATAGCCCTCGGCCTGTAGCCCCAGGGAGAATGTCATGCGGAGCGCGTCGTCGTCGTCCACAAATAAGATGCGCGGTTTCTTGTTCATTTGTAAGCGGGGCTTGCCTATTGGTTAGACGCTCCGACCGTCGGAAGGGAGAGAAATTGTGAAGCAGGAGCCGCGCCCGATTTCGCTCTCCACCTGGATCGTGCCGCCGTGTTGAATGACGATCTCTTCGACCAGCGCCAACCCGACGCCCACGCCGGCTTCTCCTGAATCCTTCGCCCGTTTCGAGCGATAGAACCGGCGGAAAATGTTCTGAAGGTCTTTCTCGTCCATGCCGTACCCTTGGTCTTCTACAGACACGAGGACGCGATCGCCCTCGGTATAGGCGCGGACGGAAATAGCCGTTTGAGCGGGCGAATACTTAACGGCGTTTGTCAGCAAATTATAGCAAGCGTATTCCAGAAACTCTCGATCCCCTTGGATCGAACCGCCCGACCGGGAATCCAGGCGAATGTCGATGCTTTTGCGCTCGGCGGCTGGCTGCACTCGCGCAATGCAGCCCGCCAGCAAAGCACGCGCGTCCACCGGTCCGTTTTTCAGTTCCAACGTTCCAGCGGCCAAGCTCTCGACGTTTAAGAAGGCGTCCACCATGCCCGACAACCGCTTGGACTCGTTCAGGATCAAGTCGCTCATCTGCTTGCGCTTGTCTTCGGAGAGGTCATAGCGGCCCATCAGCTCGCTGGAGCCTTGAATGGCCGTCAAAGGCGTGCGCATCTCGTGGGTAATGTAGTGTACGGCCTTTTCGTAGCGCTCCTTTTGCCGCTCGGATTCGTCCAACCTTCCGCGCAAGAGCGTCAAGGAGAGCGCCCCGCCCGCTAGTGTGCAGGCCCACGCCGGGAACAGCAATTCCGCGGCAGGCATGACCACGTCCTGACTCATAGCCATCCAAGGGATCAGCTGTACGGAGGCGAGCGCCGCCAAGGCAACGCCAATTACCCAGGCCGTTCCCGCGCGACGCACAGCCCACAAGATCGCTGCCAACAGTACGGCGACCAAGATCGACGTCAATAGCGATGCGGCGGCGGCCATGGGAACCAGAAGCTGTCCAGACGCCAGCGTTTCATATACGGCAGCGTTGATCTCCACGCCCGACAGGGGGCGTCCATCATCGGAGTAGGGCGTCATCAGATAACGGTCCGTACCGGCCAGCACAAGCACGCCGACGAATACCGCCCGTCCGCGGACGGCTTCTGCCGCAGCGGGATCCTCCAGGATTCGCTGCATCGAGATCTGATCCACAGGCCGTTGCGGATAGCGAATCAGCAGTTCGCGGTCCGAGCGAGCCGTCGCCGGCAGCAGCTTGTCGCCGACTTGCAAGTGGTCTTCCGTCTCCACGATGTACCGCTCACCGGCAGCCAACCGGAAGGCCTCCAGCGCGATGGCCCACAATCGCTCACGGCCTGAAGCCTTGGCCAACAGAATTCGCCGGCAAACGCCGTCGATGTCGGGTTCGGCGTGCACATGGCCTCGAGCCGACGCCTGGGCGGCGAAGGTCTCTTGCGGCCCCTCCCAGCCGTCGCCCGAGGCGCGTAGATAGGCCGCCAACACGTCGTTCGGAGAGCTCTGGAGCGCAGCAGCAAGTTCCGCGTCGGCCTGTTCTTGGCGTGGTTCAGCCAGCACGATATCCAAGGCGATGGCCGCCGGTTCGTGCTTCGCCAAGATCTGTAGCGTCCGCGCCAAAGGCTTGCGGATGCCCAAGATGCCGCCGTGTTTCGCCAACGTCGATTCGTCAATAGCGACAATCACCGACCGCGACGGTTCCCTTGCTTCAGGAGGTTGCGCTCGCAGCAACAGATCGTAAGCCCAGCGGTCGAACTGGCGGCCCACCGGGCTCCAACTCAGCAACAACGCCGTCACAAACGCGGCGCTGCCGGCGAGGATAAATTGACTGCGAGGCGACGGCATGGCGACTGCGCCGCCAAGGACGGAACTCTAGGTCGGCGAGGGAGGCTCGCTTAGCAGGACCTCTTCGCCCGCCTCCAGACCGGCCGTGACGATGACGTGCGTATCGCTATAATCGCCCAACTCGACTTCGCGCGGCTCGAAACCTTGTGGACCGCGAACGTAGACGATTTGCCGTTCATTGCCGGCGCCTTTCACCGCCGCGCGAGGAATGATCACCTCGGCGGGGATGCTCTCCAACAAAACGTCGGCGCTAGCGGAGAGGTCCGGCAGCACTCGATCGTCACGCGTATCGATGGAGATCTCTACCGGCACGGTCTTCATATAGAGCCCGGAACCGCTCCGCCGAAAACGATCTCCGCCTTCCCCCGCGATCGCTCCCATGCCCGTGACGCGGCCTTCCAGCACCAGACCGGGGTAAGCATCCAAACGCACTTGAGCCTTCTGGCCAATGCGAATGGCTTGCACATCGACCTGATTCACGCTGGCGTTGACGATCATGTTCGCGACGTCCACGACACGCATGAACAAACGCCCTGGCCTAATCTGATCGCCTTCGGCAGTCTGCGTAGGCTGGCCGTTGCGAATATCCGTTTCCATGACCACCAGGCCATTCAGCGGCGACTCGATCGTCAACTTCTCCAGATCATTCCGATGACGCCGCAAATGCAAGCCCTGCGCTTGGGCGGTGTATTCCGCGACCTTAAGATTGGCGGCATAGACCTGTTCCTTGGTGTCAAACTCCTTTTGCAGAGCCTCGGCCGTGGCGGCGGTCTCGGCCGCCGTGCTCTTGAGAATTTCGGCCTCGATCTCCGATTTGACGGGCGCGGTGCGCAGATCCAGCTTCGCTTTTTCCGCCTCGCCGATCGCCGTTTGCAGCGCTTGACGGTCGGTCTCGCGCGTAAGCATATTCTGCGCGCGCTGCCGATCGACGTCGGCCTTCGCTTGGACCACATTCGAAGTCACG
>CAZYOX010000321.1:0-5253 GCA_964649285.1 uncultured Bryobacterales bacterium
CGTCCTGGCAGAGGAAGCACTCGATGCACTTGCGGAACTCCTGGACGCGTTCGACGTCTTCTTGCTGCACGCGCCAGGTGCCGTCGGGAGCGTCGGGCTTGCGCGGCTTGAAGGGCTTGATCTTCTTCTTGACTTCGTAGTTCCAGGAAACGTCGGTGACCAAGTCTTTCATCAACGGGAACGTGCGCATGGGCTCGATGGTTATCGGTTCGGAAATGTCGAGCTGATCCATGCGGGTCATGCACATGAGCCGCGGTTTGCCGTTGATTTCGGCGGAGCAAGAACCGCACTTCCCTGCCTTGCAATTCCAGCGGCAAGCCAAATCGGGCTGTTGCTCAGCTTGAATCTTGTGCACGACGTCGAGGACGACCATGCCTTCTTGGAACTCGACCGGATACTCCTGAAGCTTGCCGGACTGGTGGCTGTCGCCGCGCCAGATTTGAAACTTTGCTGAGGGCATTTTGTTTCCTTTCTCTCCGGTTACTTCTGTTGGTCGTCGATGATCTGTTGCAGATCTTCGCGAATGGGTATGGTCGGCAGCGTCACGATCCGCACGCTGCCGTCCGGCGCCTGCACGCACTGATGGTTGATCTTGGCGAAGGCGGCGTCTTTCTCTTGGTAGTCCATGCGGGCGTGAGCGCCGCGGCTCTCTTTGCGTGCGATCGCTGATTTGGCGCAGGCCTCGGCGACGACCAGCATGTTGGGCAGATCGAGGGAGGTGTGCCAGCCGGGGTTGTATTCGCGATTGCCGTTGGGCGCTGCCTTCTCGGCGCGTACGCGCAGCTTGGCAAGTTCCTCGATGGCCTCTTCGAGTTCGCTCTCGACGCGCATGATGCCGACCTTGTCTTGCATCAGCCGCTGCAATTCGTGGTGGATGGTGAAGGGGTTTTCGCCGCCCACGCGTTCAAAGGGAGCGACGGCGCGTTTTCCGGCGGCCTTGGCGTCGGCCGCGTCGAAACGCACGTTGCCGTTTTCTTTGGCGAACTTGACGGCGTACTCGCCGGCACGCTTGCCGAAGACGATGAGGTCAGAGAGCGAGTTGCCGCCGAGGCGGTTGGCGCCGTGGAGGCCAGCGGCGCATTCGCCCGCGGCGAACAGGCCGGGCACGTCAGTCATTTGCGAGTCGGCTTCGACGCGGATGCCGCCCATGACGTAATGCGTGGTCGGGCCCACTTCCATCGGCTCCTTGGTGATGTCGAGGCCGGCGAGCTGCATGAACTGGTGGTACATGCTGGGCAGCTTTTTCTTAATGTGCGCCTCGGAGTCGTTGATCTTCTCTTTAATCCAGGCGATGTCGAGATAGACGCCGCCGTGCGGACTGCCGCGGCCCGCTTTGACTTCGCGCACGATGCAGCGCGCGACGTGGTCGCGGGTCAGCAGTTCGGGCGGACGGCGTGCGTTCTTGTCGCCGGTGACGTAGCGCCAACCTTCTTCTTCGTTGTCGGCCGTCTGGTTCTTATACAACGGTGGAATGTCATCGAACATGAAGCGACGGCCTTCGCTGTTCTTGAGGATGCCGCCTTCGCCGCGGACGCCTTCGGTGACCAGGATGCCGGCGACGCTGAGCGGCCAGACCATTCCGGTGGGATGGAACTGGACGAATTCCATGTCGATCAGCGACGCGCCGATGCGAAACGCGAGAGCTTGGCCGTCGCCGGTATATTCCCAGCTGTTGGAGGTGACGGCGAAGGAGCGTCCGATGCCGCCGGTGGCGAGAACGATGGCTTTGGCGTTGAAAGCTTTGAAGCGTCCGAGTTCGCGGTCGTAGCTGAAGGCGCCGGAGACGCGTCCGCCGGACTTGAAGAGTTCGACGACGGTTTGCTCCATGTGGACTTCGATGCCCTGGTGGACAGCGTAGTCTTGCAGCGTGCGGATGAGTTCGAGGCCGGTGCGGTCGCCAACATGGGCGAGGCGCGGGTAGCGGTGTCCGCCGAAGTTGCGTTGCAGGATGCGTCCGTCGGGAGTGCGATCGAAGACGGCGCCCCAGCCTTCGAGTTCGCGGACGCGTTCGGCAGCTTCTTTGGCGTGAATCTCGGCCATCCGCCAGTTGTTCAGGTACTGGCCGCCGCGCATGGTGTCGGCGAAATGGACTTTCCAGTTATCGCGGTCGTCGACGTTACCCATGGAGGCGGCCATGCCGCCTTCGGCCATGACGGTGTGCGCCTTGCCCAACAACGACTTGCAGACCAGGCCGACTTTCGCGCCGGCCCGCGCCGCTTCGATCGCCGCGCGAAGTCCGGCTCCGCCTGCGCCGATCACGAGAACGTCGTAATCAAATGACTGGTAGTCCGACACTAGAAGAGCCTCCAATCGGTCCAGATGCCCATCGAGCAGAGGCGAACGTACACGTCGCTGAATCCGACCCAGAACAAACTGATCCAAGCAAAGCGCATATGGCGGCAGTTGAGACTACTGACGCAATCGTAGGCGGTGCGCTGCAGTCCGCGTCCGGCCAGGCTGTCGCGGGCGCCGCCGATAAGATGGCGGAGCGAGTGGCAGCCCAGCGTGTAGGAGGATAGGAAGACAACGTTCAAGGTAAGCACGATCGTGCCGACGCCGATGCCAAAACCGTCGTCGAACCACATCGCCTTCCAAGCATCGTGGGCCAACAGAACGATGAACACCAAGGCGAGATAAAGAAAATAGCGGTGGACGTTTTGCAGAACCAGAGGCAAGCTCTTTTCGCCGCGGTAGCTGTTGCGCGGCTCGCCGACGCCGCAGGCCACCGGATCGGCCCAGAACGCCTTGTAATAAGCGCCGCGGTAGTAGTAGCAAGTGAACCGGAATCCACCCGGCGCCCAGAGGATCAGCAGGGCCGGCGAAAACGGCGCGAAGGCGGGCCACCAGGAGGGTTTCGGGCCGAACCAGCTATGCGGCGAATCGCCGAAGATCTCGGGCGAGTAAAACGGCGAGAGATAGGGGCCAAACGTGTAGTGGGCGTTTTGGAAGGCGGCCCAGGTGGAATAGACGATAAACGCCGAAAATCCGAGGAAGACCGCTAACGGCTGCAGCCACCAATTATCCTTCCGCGAGGTCTTGCCAAATCCCGCTTTCGTCAGCGGTACATCGAACGAACCCATCTGCCCTCCTCAAACTTGCAGCCAAGCCATCGAGCTTACTGATTGCATGGGACTTATTGCAACCGAGAACGCCTTGCGACGGCCCCTACGCGAAGGCGCCTTGCTTGCCTTGATTCACAATGTATTCCGAGACTCGGACGGCATTCGCCATCATCGTTAGCGTCGGATTTTGACAGGCCGAAGTGGGCCAAGCTGCACCGTCGACGACGAACAGATTGGGCGCTTCCCAAGCCTGGCAATACTTGTTTAGAACGCTGTTGCCCGGACGGTCTCCCATGCGGGCGGTGCCGACTTCGTGAATGGCGAAGCCCGGCACAGACTCGTTCCAGCCCTCTCGGGCGACGTCCTTGCAGCCGCCTGCTTCGAGCATGGCGGCGATCTCAATTTGGGCATCCTTGGACATGAGCCGCTCGTTCTCGCCATGGGTGCAGGAAACCCGCAAAGTCGGGATGCCCCAGGCGTCCCTGCGATTGCGGTCTAGCACAACGTGATTTTCGTAGCTCGGCAGGTGCTCGATGAAGGCGGTGAGACCCATCGTCCAATAGGCGTCGTCGCGCACGCGGCGTTTGTAATCGGCGCCGAAGCCCGGCGCGCCGGTATTGAAGGCGGGCCGCGAACTGCCGGTCATGTGATAGCCGCGAATGAAGCCGTTGGTCTCCGTGCGGTCGACGTTGCGGAAGCGTATGCCGACGATGTGGTTGGGGCTGTTGGGCAGGCCGCGCCAACGAGCCTCGGACTTTTCCATCGGGACGCGCCCGCGGACGCCGACCATCATGTGGTCCATGAGGTAGTGGCCCAGGGCGCCGCTGCCATTGGCCAGACCGTTGGGGGCGGAGTTCAGCAGAATGCGCGTGGATTCGAGAGTCGATGCACCGAGGATGACAACCTTGGCGCGAACTTCGCGGGCTTCACGGGTGAAGCGATCGAAATAGGCTACGCCGCGGACACGATTGGACGACGGGTCTGTGACGACGTGGCTGACGACCGAATCTGTGAGCACGGTGAGGTTGCCGGTACGTTCGGCCGCGGCCAAAGTCACAAAGGGACTCGCGAAGACTGAATTGGTCGAGCAGCCGCGGTGGCAAGGACCGCAATGGTGGCAAGGCTGACGCCCATTGAGCGGTTGTGTGAGAACAGCAGAGCGACCGTCGGTGATGACGCGTCCGAACTTCTTCATCACGCCTTCCTTGAGGCGGCGCTCGCCGCAGTACATGCCTAGCGGCGGCTGGAAGATGCTGTCCGGCAGGGCGGCTTGGCCTTCGGCTGTACCGCTGCAGCCGATGAAGCGCTCGACCGTTTCGTAGTGAGCTTCCATCTCAGCAGCGGTGATGGGCCAGTCGATGCCCCAGCCGTCGCGGCTGGCAGCCTTGAAGTCGAGGTCGCTATGGCGGAACACGCCGCGGCCCCAAGCGAGAGAACGGCCGCCGAGCGCGCGCAAGCGAATCCAGCGGAAAGGCTTGTCGTCAGGGTGCGAGTAAGGGTTCTCGACATCGTTGGCGAACCACTTGTAGTTGGTCTCTTCGCAGGCGTAGTTGAGGCGCTGCATGGGCCGGTCGCGCAGGAAGGCCTTGGAGAGGAAGCGGTACTTCGTCTCGTAAGGCTGCACGTGCTCGGAGAAGTCTTGCGGCGTGACGCGCGAACCGGCTTCAAGCACGGCGACTTTAAGGCCGGCTTCGGTGAGTTGCTTGGCCGCCCATCCGCCGGTGGCGCCGGATCCTACGATCACAGCGTCGAATTCAGTGCGGTTGCCGTCGATGATTTGCACGGGGAGTCTTTATTTAGAGTACCAACCTTAGGGGCCCGTGGAACAAACGGGTAGACTGGCGTTTGGACGATTTCGATGGCTCTGCGCCGAGTATTCGTAGATAGCCTGGACGGCGGACGGGCCGTAGCGCTAGGCGCGCGGGCGCATCATCTGGCGCGAGTCGTGCGGATGAAGGCGGGAGAATCGGTTGAGGTCTCCGACGGCACACAGGCCTGGACGGCGGTCGCCGAGTCGATCGACCCGCGCGAAGTGGTCTTCACGACGGTGCAGTTGCTGCCGGCGCCGCGTCCATCGCCGCGCTTGGAACTGCACTTGGCGTTAATCAAACTGCCTCGATTCGAGTGGGCGGTAGAGAAGGCAACCGAGTTGGGAGTGTCGGCGATCGTTCCGGTGGCGGTCATGATCGCG
>CAZYOX010000322.1:0-5180 GCA_964649285.1 uncultured Bryobacterales bacterium
CGCATCGCGCTGGCTTGAATCGGCTTCTCAATGAACCAAAACGCTCCTAAATCGTGAACCGTCTTGATCGCATTCTCGATCGTGCCGAACGCGGTCAACACGATCGTGGTCGGCGCGGAACCCTCACGCGCGAGCCTCTGCAACAGCTCGAAGCCGTCCATGCGCGGCATATTCAGGTCGGTCACCATCACATGCGCGCGGAAAGCCGCCAGTTTCTCGAGGGCTTCTTGGCCGTCGGCGGCCGTCTCCACCGTGTATCCCCAAGAAGAGACGAGGCTGGATAGTCCGCGCCTCTGGTCGTCTTCGTCGTCGACGATCAGTACCCTTGTTTGCTTGGCGCCTTCGGCTTCACTCATCCGCTCTATTTTAGCCGGGAGCCTGGGAGGAGCTTGGGACGGATCCTGCGGCATGGTAGTTTGTGGAGGATGAATCGTTTACTGGGAGCGCTCATTTTGACGGCTGTGGTTGCCTTCGGCGCAGGGGAGCTATCGGACCGCAGGGCTCCGGGCTTTTCGCTGCCTGACGTCAACTTCGAGCAGCACGACCTTTATGACTTCCGGGGCAAGGTCGTCGTGCTGAATATCATGAAGACCAGCTGCCCGCATTGCCTGACTTTATCCAAGGTACTAAACGAGGCCGAAGCGCGTTACGCCGGCGCGGTGAAGGTGCTCTCGATCGTCCACCCTCCCGATAACTTGGCCAAGGTGCGAGCTTTCTTGAAGAACAACAATCTATCGACGACGTTCCTCTTCGATTCCGGTCAAGTAGCGGCATCCTATCTCAAACTTACGCCGCAGAACCCAAGCTTCGAGGCGCCTCACTTATTCATCATCGATCAAGAGGGTCAAATACGCGAAGACTACGGTTATGAACCGCTCGCCCGCAATATCTTCGAGGGCGACGGCATTTACGGAATCATCGATCGCTACGTGAAGCCGCCCGAAGTCGCGAGCGTCAGGTAACGGCAAATCTTAGGGCGCTCCGATCGCGACGGTCAACGGCCGCGAGATCACGCCGCCAATCTCGACTTCGATCCCGGCAAACGGCTCCGCTTGGGCGCTATCCGGAATCTGCACATTGATCTGGTAGAGACCAACATATCCAGGAGCCAGGCCGGAATAGGCAACGAGCACAGGCTCTCCTTGGATTCGAACCACGGGCCGCGTCAGCGTCAGAGATAGAGGAAAGGCAAGCGCCGGCGCGCCATTGGGAGGCGTATTCGAGACGGGTCCCAATCCAGTTCCGTAAAGCGTCAAGAACTCTCCCGGACGAGCTGGCCGAGAGTCTGGGAAGGCGCCTTCGGGCGCGGCGACGGAGGCGGTTCCGGCGATGATCGCGGCAGCCTGCCCCGCGCCTGTACCGTCCGCTGAGAACAGGGCCGGACTATAGGGAACCAACTCAAAAGCCTGCGGGTCGGAAACCCCACCGCCCACGCGCACTTGCAACTGATGGCTGCCCTCGCCGGAAAGGTCCCAAGGAATCTGAACATTGTATTGTGCCGCCGAGCTATAGAACAGCGGGGCGTAATACGTATCGTCGATGAGCACGGAACCTGCGCCGAGGACGGTCGACAAGGGATTAAGCGCAGCTGACTCTTCCACGGAGGCGAGTTGCGCGCCGAACACGGATACGATCGAGCCTGGCGCGATGCCGGAGGACGGTTCATACGAGGCGCCGTTGACCACTCCGCCGCTGGCGACTGCCGGCGCCAGGCCGCTGGAGTCGACGACGGCCACTTCGATCCCGGCGTTGCTGTTTCCTCCCGGACCAGGGTTCGCGACGTCAACCTTGGCCGTGCCTGGAGCCGCAAGGTCTTCCGCCGCCAAGGCCAGCCTAACGGCCGACGAGTTGATCCACGTTGTGGGCCGCGGGTTCTGGTTCCATCTGCCTTCGGCTCCGGGAACGAAGTTGGAGCCGCCGAGAATAATCTCGGCCGCCGGAGCCCCGACAGCCAACTGGGCGGTTGAGAGTCGTGTCAACTCGGGTTTGGGAGTGGGCGCAGTGAGCTTCAAAACGGAGCCGCCTAAGTCCGTGACGTAGAGCTCGCCATTTTCGTCTTCGCCGAAACTAGAAGGGGATCCTACGTTCTCTAGCGTTGCAACTTCCTCCCAGCCCGATTCGCCCTCGCGAAGAACGGTGACCGCTTGCCGACAGAAGTCGCCAAAGAAGTATAGGCCGTCGAGTTGCGGGTAGCTCGGGCCGCGATAGCGGTAGCCGCCGATGAGAGCCAAGCAGTTGTACGGTGCGTGACTCACCGTGAAAATCGGCCGCACCGAAGGGTGGCTGGCGCAAGTGCTTGGAGCAGCCAAGCAGTCATTGCCTTCGATAACGTTCCAGCCGTAGTTTTCGCCGCCTATGCCGCCGTAGGGCCGCCGATTGATCTCTTCGGCCGCCGACTCTCCGACATCACCGATAAAAGCGTCGCCCGTGGCCCGATCGAAGCTGAATCGCCAAGGATTGCGGAGGCCATATACCCATACTTCGCCGCGAGCTCCGGGAGTGTCCACAAACGGGTTATCAGGCGGTATGGCGTAACCGTCGGGAACGTCCACATCGATCCGCAGGATCTTGCCGTATAACGTGAGCGGGTTCTGCGCCGCGGAGGGGACGCCGCCGTCGCCTAGCGCGACGTACAACATGCCGTCTGGGCCGAACTGCAGTTGCCCGGCGTGATGATTCGACGTCGGTTGCGGAACTGTGAGCAGCACCTGTTCCGAAGCTGGATCGGCGCGATTGGGATCGTCGTCCGAAACTAGGAAGCTGGAAAGGATGTTGTCGCCGTTGTTAGCGCTGTATTGGACAAAAAATCGTCCATTGGAAGCAAACTCGGGATGAAAGGCCAAGCCAAGCAGCCCATACTCGAAGCAACAGCGCACTTTCTGGCGAAGATCGAGGAAGCTCTCCTCAACCAATTCGCCTCCGTCGATAACTCGAATTTCGCCGAACTGCGATACGACGAAAAGGCGACCTGAGCCGTCTCCGGCGTTAGTGACATGTGTGGGCTGTGCAATACCCGACGCGACAAGCTCGAACTCGACGCCTTCAACGGAAGACTGCGACGAGGCCGCGGAAGGAAGCAGCAGCACGACGAGAAGCGTCGTGATGAAAGAACGAATGTACAGAATCATGCAATCGTATCGGGCGTCGAGCGCACGGGGCAAGGGGGCAAAGAGATTCTTAGTACCTTTGCCGCACGACTAAGTTTCAGCGAAGAAGGAGCCGATCGCACGGAACTTCTGATAGCGCGCTTCGCGCAAGCTTGCGCCATCCACTCCATCCAGCGCGGCGAGATTGCGCTCGATGGCGTCACCGAGCAGCAAAGCCGCTTCGTCCCAATCGGTATGCGCGCCTTCTCCGGGCTCCTTCACGATTTCGTCGACCATGCCCAGTTCGAGCAAGTCCGGCGCGGTCAGCTTAAGAGAGGCCGCGGCCAGTTCCGCCTTCGCTGCATCACGCCAGACGATCGCCGCACAGCTTTCCGGCGAGATCACGCTGTAGACGCCATTCTCTAGAATAAGCACCGCATTGCCGATTCCGACCGCGAGCGCGCCGCCGCTGCCACCTTCGCCGATGCAGGCGCAGACAACCGGGACAGTAAGCTCCGCCATCACGTAGAGATTGCGCGCGATGGCCTCGGCCTGGCCGCGCTCTTCCGCATCGATGCCAGGGTAAGCTCCGGGCGTGTCGATCAACGCGACGATCGGCCGGCCGAACTTCTCGGCCATGCGCATCGCGCGCATCGCTTTGCGGTATCCCTCTGGCTTAGGCATCCCAAAGTTATGCCGCATCCGGCCCTTGGTATCGCGGCCTTTCTCCTGGCCGATCACCATGACGTGACGGCCCCGCAAGGAAGCGAAGCCCGCCAGGATGGCCGGATCATCGGCAAACAGCCGATCGCCGCGAATCTCCGTGAACGATTCGAACATGCGGTCGATGTAATCGACCACGTGAGGACGCTCCGGGTGCCGCGCCAACAAGACTCGCGCCCACGCGCCCTGAGGCTCCGGCGCTATTTCGCTGTTGGGTGGTTGTTCCTGGTCGGGCATGCGGGCCTGCGTGACCATTATCGCGCAGGTTCGCTCACAGCCTAACCGCCGGCCAAGACCTCAACAGATCCCTTGCCGCAGATCTCCTCGGCGGCGCGGCGAAAGGCTTTGTCTGCGCGGACACGATCCGCGAGGTCATAGACCACCAGATATTCCTTTTGGCGAAGCATCCGTAAGCGAATGTCGGTGTCGCCGGGCTTGCTGTCGATTAGGGTCCGCAACTTGGCCGAAATCTCTTCACCGAGGCCTGCTCCGTTGTTGAATCGCACGGTAAGCGTAATTTGGGCGGGGAGTTTAATCCGCGTGTTGTCTAGCCCAACGATCTCGCTGGCTGAAATTTTCGGCGGCGAAGATTCGTCAGTACGCACCCGACCTCGAATCAGGACTGGGCGATCGTTCACTAGCTCTTGCGCCAAGCCCTCGTATTGGTTGGCGAATATTAGAACTTCCGTGCTGCCCTTCTGATCTTCGAGAACGCCGACCGCCCATGGCCTCCCTTCGCGATTTCGCTTACGTTGGATATTGGTGAGGACGCCGCACATCGCGGTTTCCGTTCCCTGCTCTTTCGCCGCCAAGGTGACCGAGTCACACTCGGCCAACTCGGCCATCTTGTCTGCATATGCGTCGAGGGGGTGCCCGGTGACGTAGAAGCCAAGCATCTCTTTCTCGTTGGCAAGCAACGTTAGCTTGTCCATTTCGGGCACATCAGGTAAGCTCGGACCGTCGTTGCGGTCTTCCTCCAACGGCATGGCCGCAAACAATCCGCCTTGACCCACTGCGCGGTCGCGCGCGGCCTTCTGTCCAGTCTCAATAGCGCTGTCCAGCCCGGCCAATAATTGCGCCCGCAGCCCTCCTAGGGAGTCGAGAGCGCCACCCTTCACCGCGCTCTCCAACATGCGCTTGTTGATCTTGCCCCAGTCCACTTCTTCGCAAAAGTGGAAGAGAGATCGGAAGCCTCCGCCAAGTCTTTCACGCGCCTCGATTACCGCATCCACGGCGCTGCGGCCGACATTCTTGATCGCCCCTAGCCCGAAGCGTATCGCCGCATCGCCCGCGGGCGTGAAGTCCCAATAGGAAGAATTCACGTCAGGAGCCAAAACGCGGATGCCCATGTCTCGGCACTCGTTGATGTAG